>NZ_JANMZH010000252.1:0-4683 GCF_031383065.1 Microcoleus sp. OTE_8_concoct_300
ATCACACCTAACTCCTCTCCTGTCAAGATATTCTTGATGATAGTTCCCTGATTATTTTGAGTAATTGCTAACTGACCAAAGCTCAAACCTCCGCTTAATCCTATCAAATCTTGACCGCTTGTAAAATCCGCAATAACATCAAATCCTTGACCTGAATTTAAGACAAAGATATCATTGCCACTACCGCCAGTTAAACTATCGGAGCCCAATTCTCCGTAAAGAATATCATCACCTTGACCACCAGTGAGAGTATCGTTGGATTCGCCTCCGTACAGAGTATCATTTCCTTCACACCCTCCCAGGATATCTGCTTGTTCGTTACCACTGATTAAGTCATTACCTTCACCGCCACAGATAGTATCCGAGCCCTGGTTTCCAAACAGGTAGTCGTCACCTTGACTACCTAGTATAATGTCGTCACCTTGGCCTCCTTTTAAGGTGTCATTATCCATGCCACCATCGATGAAGTCATTATTTTCCTCACCCCGAATCAGGTCATTACCTTCGCCACCACTTAGGGAATCCTTGCCTTTGCCTCCCCAGATTAAATCCTCACCCAAGTCGCCCAGAATAATGTCATTATTTTCATCTCCCGATAGGATGTCATCACCGTTACCACCGCTGATAAAATCCCTGCCTTTGTTCCCGTTGAGGATGTCGCCAATGTCGCCGCCATATAAGTTGTCATCCCCGGATTTACCATCGAATATATTGCCCAAGTTGCTGCCTAGGAATTCATCGTTTTGGGCAGTGCCTATTTGAATTGTCGAGTCACCGATTATGGTGTTTTCAACACTATTCGGTTGGTTTAAGTTGGGATAGTCAATGTCATCGCAGATGCAGTCGTCCTCGGTAATTGTCACCTCACCTGTTGTGGTAGTTCCCAGAACAATACCGCTAGAAGGATTCGAGATTGTGAATGTACCTGTTTCACTTCCTTCTACCAGTCCATCATCATTGATATTAACGGTAAATGAACCTGTGGTTTCACCGTCAGCAATGGTAATGCTAGCAGGAATGAACCCTGTGAAGTCGTCATCCGTGGCGGTTCCTGAAAGATTAACTTCAACGGTTTGATCTCCGACAACTGGGCTGGATGCTGTGGCGGTGACGGTGATAGTTGGACTTCCTGTTTCTGTACTTGTGGCTGGGGAAACTAAGAGGTTGACTGTGGGGATGGGGAAGTCGTCGTTGTCGGTAATTTCCACCTCACCTGTTGTGGTAGTTCCCAAAACAATACCGCTAGAAGGATTCGAGATTGTGAATGTACCTGTTTCACTTCCTTCTATTAGTTCATCATCATTGATATTAACGGTAAATGAACCTGTGGTTTCACCGTCAGGAATGGTTATGTTAGCAGGAATTTCCCCTGTAAAATCATCATCCGTGGCGGTTCCTGAAAGATTAACTTCAACGTTTTGCTCTCCGACAACTGGGGTGGATGCTGTGGCGGTGACGGTGATAGTTGGACTTCCTGTTTCTGTAGTTGTGGCTGGGGAAACGGAGAGGTTGACTGTGGGGATGTCGTCGTTGTCGGTAATTGTCAGTGTCGCAGTTGTATTCTCAACAACTGGATCGAGAAAGTAGTTCCAATTGTTGGTATCGGCAGTGACGTTAACTTTGATTGTTTCGCCTGGGTTGATGATAGCATCATCGACGGGGACGGCATTGAGAACGGCGTTGGTTGCACCCGCGGCAATGGTGAAAGTGTTGGCAGTCACAGCCGTGATATTCGTACCCGCACTTAAGGAGTAGTGACTGGGGTTGGTGGCGGTACTGCCGGTGGTGTCGAAGTTGATGACTAAACCGCCTTCGGGGGCGGGAGTATCGAGGGTAATAGTAAATGTGCCATTAGTGGGGCCTGTTTCGGTGGGGGTAGTGTCGGCTGCGATGCTGACTTTGGGGGTGTTGTTGAGGAAGATGGAGGTGGTGTCGCTGCTCCAGTTCGCCGTTGCTACATCTGGTTTCGCGTCGCCGTTGAAGTCGCCGATGCTGACTGAATGGGGGTTATCCCCAGTGGGGAAGTCTACTTTGGGGGCGAAGGTGGGGGTAGTACCGCCTGTGGGGGTGGTGTTGATGAGGATGGAGGTGGTGTCGCTGTCCGTGTTCGCCGTTGCTACATCTGGTTTCCTGTCGCCGTTGATATCCCCGATGCTGACTGAATAGGGGTAAGTGTCAGTGGGGAACTCTACTGTGGGGGCGAAGGTGGGGGTGGTAGCGCCTGTGGGGGTGGTGTTGATGAGGATGGAGGTGGTGTTGCTGTTTTGGTTCGCCACAGCTACATCTGGTGAACCGTCGCCGTTGAAGTCGCCGATGCTGACTGAATTGGGGAGACTCCCAGTGGTGAAGTCTACTGTGGGGGCGAAGGTGGGGGTGGTACCGCCTGTGGGGGTGGTGGTGATGAGGATGGAGGTGGTGTCGCTGTTACGGTTCGCCGTTGCTACATCTGGTGAACCGTCGCCGTTGAAGTCGCCGATGACGACTGACTTGGGGATACGCCCAGCGGGGAAGTTTACTTTGGGGGCGAAGGTGGGGGTGGTACCGCCTGTGGGGGTGGTGTTGATGAGGATGGAGGTGGTGTAGCTCAACTCGTTCGCTGTTGCTACATCTGGTGAACCGTCGCCGTTGAAGTCGCCGATGCTGACTGAATTGGGGACACTCCCAGTGGGAAAGTCTACTTTGGGGGCGAAACCCAGGATGCCGCTGTAGGTTTTGAGGGCGGTTTCTGTGAGGGCGAGTTTGGGTTGTGTGGGGGATGGGGGGATGGATGAAGTGAGTTTCCAGGTTCCTCCTCGTTCCCAGTTGCCCGTGGGGTTGGGGTTGGCGACGATGAAAGCCCCGGTGAGTTGGTGCAGTTGAGTCAGGAATTGATTGCCGTATGGTGGGGTGGGGGCGGGTTTATTTGAGTTGTCGATTATTCTCAAATATGTCGGCGCAGCGGCTTCTACACTCTCGGCGACGTTGCACCCGTACAGTAGGATGGATGCCTCTGCACTCAGGCTTTCTCGCCACTGTTGTATCTCAAAAGTGTACTGGGGGAGGGTTTCAATATTTAATGCTGTATTCCCTAACTGCAGATGACCGGGGGCACCGTGACAGATGATGTGGATGGCTGAGTATTTTTTGCCTTTGAGGGTTTGGGTGATTTGTGCTATGGCATCCCGGTTTGGGTCGAGGATGGCGGTTTCGATGCCTTTTTTGATGCCCGCGATCAGGGTTTGGCTGTCTGGGATGTCGGACCCGATGAAGGCAATCTCTCTAATTGTTGTATGTAGCATTAGTAGAATACGGTTATATTTTAAACAATTGTCAGCTTAGCAATTTTATTTGGATACAAAGTGCGATCGCAATAATTTGTATAAAATATATGATTTCTGATTCAATCCACGATAGTGGCGCGGCAGAAAGTATGAAGACTTGTTAAATTTTGGCTACACCTTTTAAAATTGGTAGAAGTGCGAGATCACTTTTCTTTCTTTCTTAAATCAGTCGGCAATTAGCAGATATTATCAAATTCCTACTCACTCCAACGCTAACACCTAACTGCTCCCGGATATCGGCTTTTTCATTACCACTGATTAACTCCTGTCTTGGACACACGCGGGGCCAAAAACCCTGGTGGTTGAGAAAAGTGGCGCACTCAGCCAAGTCGAAGTGTCGAAACCCTGCATCAATATTTCTCAAAGAGATCCACGATTTTTTGGCTCAACCCGGTTTTTTTGACTTGATATCGTTTCCGGTTGCACGATCGACATAATCTAGATGACACCGCAGTGCCGTTTCCCTACCGCGATTAATTGTATGGAAACCGCACTGCGCCGTCTCGAAAGCTGTGGGTAATATTAATTCCGATGCTACCGGATTTGACTTGAGTCCTAAAGCCATTACCTACACCGCCACAGATAGTATCAGGAACTAACTGTCCAAACAGGGAGGCAAACGCCTCTCTGTGATGGCTTAGCGTATAGTATCTTCCCCAGCAATATTACAAGAAAGAGCTACTATTAAGAGCCGTTGGATTGACATTATAAACCAGTCCTAAGTAGTCATTCCCAGATTTGATCGCCGTTGATACTACAGCAGTTGCACCATCTAAGATGACATTAACAGACTCAAAAGTTAGTTGACTGAAAGTGACACCAATCAACTGGATTTTATCATCCGAACTGAAATCAGTAATTACATCATATTGAGATGGGTCAGTAGCCGTATCTTGTAATACAAAGTTATCATTTCCTGCGCCTCCTGTGAGAATATCAAAACCGGGATCGCCATACAGGATATCATTACCCGCCCCGCCTGATAAGATATCATCTTGCTTACCACCGCGCAGGGTATCATTGCCATCACCACCTAGCAGGATATCGTTGTCATTATTCCCATTAACAAAATCGTTGCCAATACCGCCATCGATCCAGTCGGAACCTTTACCGCCAAATAGTTGATCGTCACCACCTGCACCCACTAGATTATCTTCTCCTTGATTAGCAAAATAGGTATCTGGTGATTCTAAACCTGTTAATGAGTCGTTACCAGAGAGAGCAAATATGGTTAAACCTAATGCTTCTGGTGGGATGCTGGTATCATTGCCATCTGTTAGTAAATAAACATCACCTAATAGGGTGTTTTCTGGTAAACCCGATCGCACATTACTTGATACCGATGGTTTTGGCATGGCGATCG
>NZ_JANMZH010000269.1:0-2334 GCF_031383065.1 Microcoleus sp. OTE_8_concoct_300
GGTCGTGAGCTAAGTCAAGCCGATCTAATCCGTAACTACATCCTCATGGGACTGGAACCTCAGCTCCAGACTAAGCTTTATGAGCAATATTGGCGACCTATGGAAGTAGAGTTTGGACAAGAGGCTTATGGTACACAGTTCGATAGCTTCATGCGCCATTTCTTAACAGTGAAAACTGGTAATATTCCTAATCAGGGAGAAGTTTATGAAGCATTCAAAGCTCACGCCCGATCGCCGGATGTAGCTAAGGCTGGGGTGGAGCCAATGGTAGCTGATCTTCGTACGTTTGCCCGTTACTACTGCGCCATGACATTGGGCGCTGAACCAGATCCTGAGCTTAGATTAGCCTTCCAAGACCTGCGAGAGTTGAAGGTGGATGTAGCTTATCCCTTCCTCTTAGAGCTTTATCACGATTATGCTTCGGGTGATTTTCCCAAGGCGGACTTTCTGACAGCAGTACGGCTGGTTGAATCCTATGTATTCCGTCGTGCCATCTGTGCCATTCCTACTAACTCGCAAAACAAAACTTTCGCCACCCTCACAAAAGCTGTTAAGAAAGATCGCTACATCGAAAGCATTCAAGCTTACTTGCTTCTATTGCCATCATATCGGCGCTTTCCTAATGATGAGGAGTTTAAGCGCGAACTGCAAACCAAAGACCTCTACAAATTCCGCAGTCGCAGTTACTGGATTCGTCGTCTGGAAAATCACAAGCGCAAGGAACAAGTGTTGGTGGACGAGTACACCATCGAACACATTCTGCCCCAGAATGAAAACCTTTCTTCAGCCTGGAAGACAGCACTGGGTGTAGAGTGGTCGCGAATTCAGCAGACTTACCTACACACCATCGGCAACCTGACTCTTACCGGATACAACTCGGAATACAGTGACAAAACATTTGCTCAAAAGCGTGATATGTCAGGAGGCTTTAAAGAAAGTCCCCTGAAGCTAAATCAGGGGCTTGGAATGGTAGAACAGTGGGATGAAGATGCCATTCGGCAACGGGCAGACCGACTTTCTACCATAGCACTCGATGTCTGGGCAGCCCCTAAACTAGAAACCAGTGTGCGTGAGGGCTATAAATCCAAGCCCGCGCAACTAGGCTATACCATAGTAGATCACCCATATTTGGTTTCGGGGACAATGGCAGAGGTGTTTAAAGTATTCAGGAAAGAAGTTCTTGCACTTGATGATTGCGTGACCGAGGAATTTCTCAAGCTTTACGTTGCCTACAAAGCAGAGTCCAACTTTGTGGATATAGTACCCCAAACCAAGCGGTTACGCATCTCGTTAAATATGCCATTTCCCGAAATCAATGATCCCAAAGGTCTTTGCAAAGATGTATCGAGTGTAGGGCGCTGGGGTAATGGTGATGTAGAGGTTGGTCTGGCATCGCTTGATGAGTTACCTTATGTGATAGGGTTGGTGCGACAGTCACTTGAGAGACAGATGGGAGGCATAGAGTAGTCCAATGAGTAACTTTGCTTTCCTCCAAGCTGAATTCCCTACAATTTATGAATCCGCCAAGAAAGCAGTTGATGCAGTACATCCCGACCCTCGCACTGCCTGCTTTTATGCCCGTAGAACTTTGGAATTAACCGTAAATTGGTTATATAAGTACGATAATTCTTTAGAACTGCCTTATCAAGATAATCTAAGCGCCTTGATTCACAAACCTACTTTTAAAAACTTAGTAGGTGAAGCAATATTTAACAAAGCAAGAGTCATTATCAAACTAGGAAATCCGGCAGTCCACAGTGCCAGAATTATCCCTGTTAATGATGCTATAAATGCAGTCCGGGAGTTGTTTCATGTTACATATTGGTTAGCACACACCTATGGACGCAGCAAACCAAATGCGGGGCTTACCTTCAACTCTGACGCATTGCCCAAGACTGCACCTGTTCCTAAGCAAACCATTGAACAACTTCAGAAACTAGAAACTCAATTGCGCGATCGCGATGAAAAGCTCTCAACACTTCTAGCAGACAAAAACGCAATTGATGAGGAACTGAAACAACTACGGGCAGAATTGGCAGCAGTCAAAAAAGCCAGTATCACCCAACCCGATACCCATGATTACTCTGAAGCACAAACCCGCGATATTTTTATCGACTTGTTGTTAAAAGAGGTAGGATGGGCATTGGATCGAGAGCGCGATCGCGAGTTTGAAGTTACAGGGATGCCCAATTCATCAGGTCAAGGTTTTGTTGATTACGTCCTCTGGGGCGATGATGGTAAACCTCTGGCAGTCGTAGAAGCCAAGCGCACCCGAAACGACCCCCGCATCGGGCAACAACAGGCTAAGCTATATGCCGATTGCCTAGAAAACCA
>NZ_JANMZH010000288.1:0-1127 GCF_031383065.1 Microcoleus sp. OTE_8_concoct_300
AAAGAAACATCAAACAAGTCGGAAGAAGGGGAAGCCCTCAAATGACAAGAGTACACCCGAGTAGCCGTGTGCGGTGAAAATTGCAAGCACGGTTTTGAATGGGAGGGAGAAGATGGTAACATCTTCTCTCGACCCTACCCAGATGCGGCGATGTCGTCGGGTGCAGCGAAAGTCCGCCAAATTTATGAAAAGCAGAATTTGACTGTTGTTGAGTTAGCAAGCGGGCACAATCTCAATGTGGCACGTGAACGTCAACGGTTAGGGTAATTAAGGAAATGTTAATAGGATTAGACAGGTTTGTCTGTTAAGAGCGGTTACTGAGGCAGGTATACACGGACTCGCAAAACGTTCTTGTGGTTGCCTCGAAAATCTACAACTGAAGTTCGTGTACCAGGGTTAGCGTTTGCTGCTTTAATTCCTAATGCGTCAAGTGACCCAGTAATACGAGTTTAAACACTGTTTCGGATGGGGAATTTAACATAAGTTTTGCCCTCGTTGCCAATCATCGGGACCAACACTTCAGTCGATGATTCTTTGGGCGTATAAGGTTTTGGGGGAGTAGCGAGTTTTGGCGCCATTTTAGCAGCCTCACGCTTTTGGGCAATTTCCATGGCAATTTTTAATGCTGCTGCAGTTCTTTGTCTACCCCTTGTTTTTACCTCTATGTCGCTTTGATTTTTTATAGCATGGGGTAACAAGACTTTTAATAAATTAAAAAGCTCCCGCCGATGGGCAGGAGCTTTTTAAGTATTAAGGGTAAAGCCTAAACTGCTTTATCTTACCCTTTTAAAAAGTGGGAATTTTTGATATTTCGCGCTGATTACAGAGCGTTACCGCGAGGCAGAACTTCTTCAGGGAAGATGAAGTTTTCGTGGGGTTGGTCCGTAGGAGCCATCCAAGCACGAATGCCTTCGTTAAGCAGAATGTTCTTAGTGTAGAACGTTTCAAACTCAGGATCTTCAGCAGCACGTAATTCTTGGGATACAAAGTCATAGGCGCGCAGGTTTAATGCTAAACCGACGATGCCAATGGAGCTCATCCACAAGCCTGTGACAGGTACGAACAGCATGAAGAAGTGCAACCAACGCTTGTTGGAGAAGGCAATTCCGAAGATTTGCGACCAAAAA
>NZ_JANMZH010000312.1:0-1154 GCF_031383065.1 Microcoleus sp. OTE_8_concoct_300
ATTTCTACGGTTAAAAAGTTTGAGTATTGCCTTTCATGACGCAACATTTTAAGGTCAGTCCCTGAATTAAGAATCCTTGTCCTTTAGGTCAGGGAGTGTCAAGAGACAATGTATTAACGGTTGACATACTCACCGCCCTAAAAGTGCGGTGATTCTTGACGCTTCTTTGGGGTCTGCTACTGAAGAAGTCTTACGTCCCCTCTGCGTCCGTTTAGAGTCGTGGCAATGCCCTATCCCGACTTTTTTTATATTTTTGGCTGCGTTCTCATCTCTATCGTGAGTTGTACCGCAGTTTAAACAGGTAATAGTTCTGACTTTCAGGTCTAATTTACCCCATCGATAGTCACATTTAGAACAGACTTGGCTTGTAGGTTCCCATCGGCTAATTACCCTAAACTCCCGACTAAACTTGTCGGATTTAGCTTCACAGAGCCCCCGAAATTCTCTCCATCCTTGAGAGCTAATCGCTCTAGCTAAGCGCCGATTCTTAACCATGCCCGATACGTTGAGGTCTTCCAAAACAATCACTTGGTTTTCGTTGACTATTTTGGTTGATAGTTTGTGCAAAAAGTCTTTGCGGGTGTCAGTAACAAGATTGTGCAACTTGGCAATTTGAATGCGGGTCTTCTGACGGCGTTTTGAGTCTTTTTGTTGCCGAGCCAATCTGCGCTGCAACTTCCTGATTTTGCGATCCGATTGTGAGTAGTCTGGACTTTTAACCTGCGTTCCGTCGCTGAGAGTAGCGAAGGTTTTTAAACCCAAATCAATGCCAATTGAAGGATTAATGGGCTCTAAATCTTGAGGTTCTACATCTACTACAAAACTTAGAAAATACCGATTTGCACAGTCCTTAATTACTGTTACCGAACTAGGTTTTGAGGGCAATTCCCTAGACCTAATAGGACTGACCAACCCTATTTTTGCCAAGTAAACTTGAGTTCCTTTAAGAGAAAATCCCGACTTAGCAAACTCCGCTGATTGATTGTTGGTCTTCTTCTTAAACTTAGGCGCTCCGTAAGGATTCAGGTATCTGAAACGTAGTCACAGAAGGACTTCTAGAATTAAAGCCTTCGCTAAATCAACAGCTTGATTCTCAATAGGTACGAAAATAAAAGCTTTCAGGGTTTCTTAATAAGAATGGATATTTGATGATT
>NZ_JANMZH010000314.1:0-1501 GCF_031383065.1 Microcoleus sp. OTE_8_concoct_300
AATCATCAAATATCCATTCTTATTAAGAAACCCTGAAAGCTTTTATTTTCGTACCTATTGAGAATCAAGCTGTTGATTTAGCGAAGGCTTTAATTCTAGAAGTCCTTCTGTGACTACGTTTCAGATACCTGAATCCTTACACTCCGAGTAAATTACCAGCGGCAGCCAAAACCTGCGCTTCCTCGCCCGCGATCGAATTTACCTGCATCGAAGGGAGACGGAAACTAAAAGTCGATCCCATATCCAGTCCCGGACTCTGGGCCCAAACCGTGCCGCCGTGGAGTTCCACCAACTGCCGGACGATCGCCAGACCCAGCCCCAAACCGCTATAATTGCGAGTAATCGTAGCATCCGCTTGCCGAAAAGACTCAAACACGTAAGGCAAAAAATTCGCAGCCACCCCAATTCCCGTGTCGGTAACAGCCAGCTCAACCTCGGAATCAACTCTCGAAAGCCGGATTTCCACTCGCCCCCCGCGCGGCGTAAACTTAATCGCATTCGTCAGCAAATTCCAAATCACTTGCTGCAAGCGGCCGGGGTCTCCTGATACCCAAAATCTCGGATTTAACTGATATTCAGGATTGCCAGAAACCTCCCCGGATTCGTTCAATTCAGCAGTTTCCCAGCCCAAATCTATAATTGCAAACCGCAAATCGATCGACTTAGCATCGGCGGCCAACCGCACCGTATTCACCGCTGCTTCCACCAGAGAAATTATATTTACCGCACAAGGATTCAAAGTCAACTTGCCGCGAATAATTCTAGAAATATCGAGCAAATCATCAATCAATTGAGTTTGCAATTTAGCATTTCGCTCAATAGTGGACAAAGCCCTCTCAGTAGCAGCCGGACTCAAACTGCGGTGGCGAAGCACCTGCGCCCAGCCCAAAATCGCGTTTAAGGGCGATCGCAACTCGTGAGAAAGAGTTGCCAAAAACTCATCTTTCATCCGATTTGCCTGCTGAGATTCCTCGTAAAGCCGGGCATTATCGATCGCCCCCGACACCGCCTGAGCCAACTGCATTAAAATAGTTTCATCATCTTCGGCGAACTCCCCCTCGTACTTGTCCGACAACTGAATCAATCCCAGATTGCTGCCGTCCCGAGCCTTCAGCGGTACCGCCAGCCAGCCCCCCATCGGCCGGTGCTTGCCCCCAGCCTGGCCGCACCCCTGCTTTGCCGGGTGAGATTCTAACTCGCCTTGAGTCATCCGCACTGCCTGTTGCTGCTGGCACACTTCCTGGTAAATGCCCGTACCGTCTGGTACTTGGCAGTAATCTTGCCACGCGGCGTATTTTTCTGACATGGAAAACTTGCTAATTCCCGCCTCCCAGTTGGCGTTCGGGTTGAGGTTGACTGCTAAGTAGTCAGACAGAATTAATTACACAAATACATAGTATAATGATATTCCAGGCAAAATTATGAGTTAATTACAGTTTCCTATGATGTTTATCAGAGAAATAAATCCTCTTTCGTCTAAATTGCTCGACTCGAATTCATC
>NZ_JANMZH010000324.1:0-35692 GCF_031383065.1 Microcoleus sp. OTE_8_concoct_300
AGATTATTTGAATCCATTGAAAAACTAGAAGCACTGTTACATAAACTGTTAAATGAAGGAGGACTAATTATGAAATGGAACCGAAAAATAAAAAATAAAGGTAACTTAGTTAATGCAGTTTAGATGTCGAACAGCTTAGTCCTAAATCAATACTAGCTACCAAGTTAGTGTTGCCAAAGGTGGACTCTGGTTTATCATAAATTACCTCGACTACATAGGAATCACATTTCGGAACCAGTCTAACGAAAGCAAATCAGCTCGGTATTGACTTTAGTTTTGAGAGAAAATTCAGTACCCGAAAGTTTAATGATTCCTTTCTTTAACTGTTTGCTACTAATTGCTTGAATCGTGTAGACCAGGAGGTTTCGCCCTTTGGTCTTATCTTTGTATTTCGGCAGTTTGGGGCGACCCGTGAATTTAGAAGGTTCAGTTTTGTAATTCTTAATGGCCTCAAAGAAGGATTTCCAATTTTTGTCTAGCACCATCAATATTTGCTGACTAACCTTGGCAGGTAAAGCCTTGTATGCTTCGTGAGACTTCATCAAACGGTTCATTTCGTAGTAATTGACATAGCCCCATCCATAAAGAAAGCTCTGACGAATGACGTAATTACCGGCATTGTAGAGATTCTTAGATTTAAAGGCTAGTTCGTCTATTTGGGCGAAACGGTGTTCCGTCGATTTAATGATGTGCCTCTCTGTTAGTTGCATTTGAGACTTCCGTTCTTTAGGCTCTGTGTATTCCTTGTTCAACACTCACAACAATATAATACCATTATTGTTTATAATTGCTTATAAACTCAATGAAGTTTGACAATACCAAAGAGAGGTGTTCTCTCCACCGTCCGTGCAGGACATCCAACTCCAGCCGAGCAGTTTAGGGGCGTTCAGTTGTATTGTTCTGGTTAAGATTAATGTGTTGTAGGGTACAGTCGATCGTCCTCTGCATCTTCCATCGTCGTTTTCCACAAGTTTAAAAAAGTTGTCCTGCTCATGGATCGATTAAAAAATGGAAAGTTTTATCCCTGAAAACTCTGAAGACAGTCAGGGCCAGGTTTCCCAGCCAGACTTATACAAAGAGCTGCAAGGAACCACAGAATTACTGCTGACGATCGCCAACTCGATGCCGGTACCCATGATCGTCAGCAGTCTGGCTGACGGCACAATTCTTTATAGCAACGATTTATGCCGTCAGGCTTTCGGGTTGACAGCATTCAAGTCGATCGACGGCGAAAAAGCCGACCTGCTCTACCACAACCCCGCAGACCGCGAGGAAATGCTGTTGCGACTCGCCTGCAACGGACACGTCCGCGAGACAGAAGTCCGCCTTAAAAAAGCTGACGGCACGCTGTTTTGGGCAAGTGTATCGATGCGGTATTTGACATTGCTGTCAGGAAAAGCTGTTCTGTCGGTGTTCTGCGACATTACCGATCGCAAGCGAGCCGCCGCGCAAGAGCAGGAATTGCTCACGTCAATCCACTTGCGGGCCCGCCAGCAAGCGGCCGTCGCTTACTTGGGGCAGCAGGCCCTGGCTGAAACAGATTTGTCCGCACTGATGGACAAAGCTGCGGTTTTAATTGCTCAAACCCTGGACGTTGATTATTGTCAGTTGTTAGAACTGTTGCCCTCTGGCCATGCTTTTATGCTGCGAGCGGGGGTTGGCTGGCAGCCGGGCCTCGTCGGTAGCGCTACTGTTAGCGCTTCTGCTCGATCGCAAGCAGGTTACACATTGCTTGTGGGCGAACCGACGATCGTCGAAGATTTGCGCGTGGAAACGCGCTTTAGCGGGTTGCCGCTGCTGCACAACCACGGGGCTGTCAGCGGCGTCACTGTCATCATTCCCGGCAATCGGGGACTGGGGAGTAACTGGGGACAAGCAGAACCAGCCAACAGTTCCTCCTCGCCGGCCTGGGGCATTTTGGGGGTTCATACCAACCAAAGGCGAGTTTTTAGTCAAGATGACGTTTATTTTGTAGAAGCGATCGCCAACGTATTAGCTGCGGCGATCGAGCGCATTCTATCGCAAGAGCGTTTGCAAATGATGGAACGGGCGATCGAAAGTTGCAGCAACGGCATTGCAATCACCGACGCGACTGTTGCAGATAATCCGATTATTTATGTCAATCCGAGTTTTGAGCGGATCACCGGTTATAGCAGAGACGAGTTAATTGGGAAAAATTGCCGATTTTTGCAGGGCAGCGACACGGACACCGCCGCAGCCAAAGAATTGCGAACTGCGATTGAAGAAGGCAGAGAATCTCAAGTTATCCTGCGGAACTTTAGGAAAGACGGCACGCCTTTTTGGCACGAACTGTCGATCGCTCCGGTTTACAACTCGCGGCGACACTTAACCCACTTTATTGGAGTGCAAACAGACATTACCGACCGCCAGCGCTCGGAAGAAGAATTATTTTTAAATTCTCAAGCTTTAGCAGCTTTTAGCGCTAATCTCAAACACTTGCACCGGATTACAACTTATCATTATCAAAACTTTGAAGAGCTGGTAGACGATTATCTAACAGCCGGCTGTTTGATGTTTGGATTTTCTATGGGCATCATGGCTGAAGTTGAGGGGGAAACTTTTATTGTGCGGGCAGCGAAAACAGATTTAGGATACTTCGTCCCCGGCTTAGAATTGAACCTCAGCGATACTTACTGCGCTGCGGTGATTCAACTAAAAAAAACAGTTGCGTATGCTCATATAGGAGCAAATGAGGAGATGCGCGAACATCCAGCTTATCAAATATGTAAGTCGGAATCTTACATCGGAACGCCGATATTTATTAACAATAGAACTTACGGGACTTTGAGTTTTTGTTCGCGAGAAATCAAGAAAAAAGATTTTGAGTACCAGGAAATAGAAATCATAGAATTGATGGCTCAAAGCATCGGTAAAATTCTGGCTGCTCACCAAATGGAAGTCGAACGCCAGCAAGTGGAAAAAGAGCGCTGCGATTTGATAGTATCTCTCCAAGAAAGTGAAGAACGCTATCGCCGTTTAGTAGAACTATCTCCCGAAGCGATCGCCGTTCACAGTCAAGGGAAAATCGCCTACATCAATGCAGCAGGCGCTAAACTCCTCGGTGCCAGTTCTCCCGAGGCGCTAATCGGCTTTGCGGTATTGCATTTAGTCCATCCAAACTATGTGGAAATAGCCAGAGAGCGCATTCGGCTAGTCGAGGAAGAAAATAAGCCTCTCGACCTTGCCGAACAAAAACTGATGCGGCTCGACGGACAAATAATAGACGTTGAAGTTGCCGGCATCCCCGCTACTTATCAAGGCTCGAGGGCAGCCCAGATTATTATCCGAGATGTCACCGAGCGCAAGCGAGTAGAACGGCAACTGCTGCACGGCGCTTTTCACGATGCGCTGACAGGTTTGCCCAACCGCGTTTTGTTCCTCGACAGGCTAGGACAAGCTATCCGCCGATCCAATCAGTCCCCCGATTACAAATTTGGTTTACTTTTCCTAGATTTAGACCGCTTCAAAGTAGTTAATGATTCTTTAGGGCACGTTTTAGGAGACAAACTCCTAGTCGCCCTCGCGGATCGGCTGCAAAGCTGCGTGCGGACTTCTGATACCGTGGCCAGGCTGGGGGGAGACGAATTCACCATCCTGCTAGACCACATTCAGAGCCTCAGCGACGCCACCCTAGCAGCTAAAAAGATACAAAAAGAACTGACAAGACCGTTTAATATCGAAGGGCACGAAGTATTTACTACTGCTAGCATTGGCATTGTTTTCAGTCGAGGCGAAGCCACCGACAGTGGCGAATCGAATCTGTACACTCACCCGGAAGAATTTCTACGCGATGCTGACATCGCTATGTACCGCGCTAAAGCTTTGGGCAAGGCCCGCCACGAGGTGTTTAATTTGGCGATGCACGACCAAACTATGTCGCTGTTGCAGTTAGAAACTGACCTACGGTTGGCTATTTTGGGCAAGGAGGAATTAGGTGAGAGCAAGGATCAATGTTCGCACTTTATTGTCCACTACCAACCTATTGTTTCGATCGCCAACGGTGCGATCGAAGGTTTTGAGGCTTTGGTGCGCTGGCAGCACCCGGTTCGGGGTCTAGTTCCGCCGTCTACTTTTATCCCTGTAGCTGAAGAAACAGGTTTGATCGTGCCTCTGGGAGCCTGGGTGTTGCGGGAAGCTTGTCGGCAATTGCGCCTTTGGCAAGAAATGTTAACGGAGTCCGAGGGAAGAAGTCCGATGTCCGTCGGAATAAGCAAGAAGGAAGAAGGAAGAGGTTCGAGGGCAAACGGCCATCTACGGGATTTAACTGATTTAACGGATACAGGGAATGAGGAAAACGGAAGAAGGAACAGGGAAGAAAGAATCGGTAAAAAATTACCAATTCCCAGTTCCCAATTCCCGCTTACCGATTTCCACTCCCCTGTTAGTAATTCCCACTTACCACTTACCAATACTTCGGCTACTCTCAGTAAAAGTTCTCAGTTACAAATTCCCAATTTTCAATTACCAAGAATTGATGCTTCGCAATTAACAATGAGCGTCAATCTTTCTCCTAAACAGTTAGGTATGCCGAATTTAATCGAGCAAATCGATGAAATTTTAGCAGAAACTGGCTGCGCTCCGAGCTGTTTAAAATTGGAGATTACTGAAAGCGCGCTCGTGGACAATGTGAAGAAAGCCAATATTGTGCTCGCCCAATTAAAAAATAGAAATATTCGATTGTCGATAGACGATTTTGGTACTGGTTATTCGTCTTTGAGTTACTTGCACCGCTTTCCGCTGGATACGCTGAAGATCGATCGATCTTTTGTGAGTCGCTTGGGGGCTGTCGAAAACGGTGACGGCGGGGGTCAGCCTTTGCAGATTGTGCGGGCGATCGTGACTTTGGCTCACAATTTGGGATTGAATGCGATCGCCGAAGGTGTGGAGACAGCCGAACAGTTAGCACAGCTTCGAGAACTAGACTGTGAATTAGCTCAGGGATATTGGTTTTCTAAACCTTTGGATAGGGATGCTATCACTGAAATGCTTACAAAAATCGATTGATTTTTGACACTCCCCGGTCTAAAGACGCGGGGATTCTTAAGGACAAACTTTGGGGGATGAATCCCGCCAAAGTTTAATTCTTAAAGGGTTAGTCAGCAACCCACTACTCACTCGCTCAATAATTGAGTCTGTGGCTACTTTTGATTTTCGGATGATGTTTCCTGCACCGTTAATATCTGCATTGATTAACAATCCAGTGCTAGAACGGTACAAACCTCGTTTAATTCTTTTACCCGATGGCTGCCAATTGTCGGGTTTTTCACCAACTTTGACTGGCAGTGAATCTCGATCTAAGAAACTGGCTTTTGAGGAATACGATTCATCTTGCTCTACAAATCGCCAGCCTCTTAAATCGCATTCTTGCTGCAACCTCTCCTTAACTTTAGCTGTGGGAATTTGAACGAAGTTTTGATTGGTTTTGCCTCCCATATTAACTTCTTGCTTCTGACCTTTATTCCAGCCAAAGGCTATGACATTAATTTGGTGATTCTCGCAATAATTAATGATGGTTCTGACTGCCTTGTTGACAGCATCTCTCATCCTTCTGGCGCGAGTCTCTGACAACTGTTGCAGTCTTTTGGATGAAAAGCCTTTAGGTAGCTTGCATTGAGCGTGTATGGATTGTAGTCGTGCTTTTTGTTTATTAAACCATTGGTTCCAAGACTTCAACTTGTGACCATCAATGATCAAAGGTTGGCTATTGCTAGAAACACAAGTTAACCAGTTATTGATGCCGTGATCGATACCTAAAATCCCTGTTACTTCCAAGTTGCAACTAGGGGCTTGTCCGGTCAGAGATTCGTGGACATATTCGACCCATACCTCACCGTTTCTAGGAATTAACCTGAGTTCTTTGATCTGACCATCTTTGATACGTTCAGGTAGCGGAACCCAGAGAGCGTCTGTCCCAAAGTGTTTTTTCCCTTTGGTTCCCAGAGGTAGCCTCACTCGATTGCCGACGATTTTTAAGGCTTGTCCCGGATAGGAGACTTGATACATACTGCCTTTAGCTCTATATTTGGGCAGTCTCGGTTTTTGATTGAGTTGCCCCTTGTTAGCTAGCTTTTCTAAGGCTCGGAAAGAGCTAAAAGATTCAGCGACAGACTTTAATGATTGTTGCGCGACTTGCGAGTAAAGGAGTCCGTAATTCTCGTTGGGTTTGGCAATCTTGTACAGGTCGAGATATTTGACTGCACCTTTGTCTTTGAAGTACCGTTGCCGACTTTCGTAAGTCCCGACATTAAACAGATTATTTGACCATCTCAGTAGTTGCTCGACAATGAATTTGTCAAGTCCCGTTAAATGCCAAACATCTTTTTGCACTGCATACATTTGGTTCTACCTCCCTTGATTTATTTTACCGTGTTTGGTAATTTAGAAGTTGGTAGGCAGGATAAATCCTGCAACGCCCTTTCATCCCTGGACTAAAGTCGCAGGGTTTTCAGGGTATTTCTTATAAAAATTTTACTCATCGATCTTTGACTCGCGGATCGATTAACTCCTCTGGAATGCGGTTAAGTTCAATATACTTGTTAATTTCTGCTTGGCAATCTAGATAGTAGCTCAAGGCATCAAATACTTGCGCTAGGGTGAGGTGTGGCAAACGATGAGGAATCTCTTCTGGCGAAACTCCAATGCGCCACATCTCCACGATCGCCCGCACCGGAGTTCGAGTACCCTTGATAATCGGTTCACCACTCAGAATTTCATCATTCCTGACAATGTGACAGTGTTCTGTTGACTGAAGCATATTAGTTTGATTTCTCTATTTTGGAGAATCCATAAATATTTTAGCTCAATTAGTTCGCGATCGCACGCTTCTACCTCAAAAACCCGGTTTCTGGCGATCGTCCTCAACCTAAAATGACGCAATTACGTTAATAAACCGGGTTTTTGCGTCCCTGTTTGGCCGATGCCCCATGCCCCATGCCCCATTAACAATTAGCTTTGAGTGGAATCTCGATCGCGAATTCTGCACCCTGTCCCCGCGAAGAAGTGCATTTCAGCGAGCCTTTGTGTCTGTCGGTAACAATTTGATAGCTAATTGACAAGCCCATCCCAGTGCCTTTTCCCACAGGTTTAGTGGTAAAAAATGGGTCAAAAAGTCGATTGCAGACAGTCTCTGTCATTCCCAGGCCGTTGTCAGAAATCCGAATGAGCACTCGATCGGGTTTTGGGATTTCAGTTTTGATGGAAATGATACTAGGATTTTCCCGCAGTTGATCTGCCGAAAGCTGCGATCCTCTCTCTTCCAAAGCATCTAAAGCATTGCTCAAGATATTCATAAATACTTGATTTAACTGTCCGGCATAACATTCTACCAAAGGCAAATTGCCGTATTCTTTAATCACCTCAATTTCTGGATAATTGTGTTTGGCTTTGAGCCGGTGCTGCAAAATCATCAGGGTGCTATCAATTCCTTCGTGAATGTTGACTGCTTTCATTTCTGCTTCGTCCATGCGGGAGAAGGTTCGCAGAGATGCCACGATTAGCTGAATTCTGTCTGCACCGACTTTCATCGAGGAAAGCAGTTTCGGCAAGTCATCCATCAGAAAGTCGAGTTCAATAGCTTCTAGTTCCTCTTGAATTTCCGGGACTGGCTCCGGATAGTGGTTTTGGTAAAGTTCGATTAGGTGTAGCAAGTCTTGAGTATAGTCGTTGGCGTGGGTCAGATTGCCGTAAATAAAGTTAACTGGGTTGTTGATTTCGTGGGCGACTCCTGCCACAAGTTGACCGAGAGATGACATTTTTTCATTTTGAATTAACTGCGATTGAGCGCTGGTTAATTGCTGCAAGGTTTGCTCTAATTCGAGAGCTTTATTGCGAGTTTGGGCGTAAAGATCGGCTTGGTTGAGGGCGATCGCCAATTGAACTGTAATCGCTTGCAACAATTCTACTTCGCTGTCGCTCCAATGCCGCACAGAACCGCAGGAGCAGCAGCTAACTGCACTTATTATCCCGGAAAGTGCCTGCATGGGGATGATTAATACAGATTGGTAGCCCATTGATCGAACGATTTGTTTCCAGACAGGATCTGCGACTGTTTCGACATCATCCACCCGCAGCATCTCCATCTGCAAGATTTTTTCTCCCAGAGTACCGAAGTCGGAAGGTGGATAGCTACCTGTTAAATCTGGAAGTTCCCGAAGGCGAGATTCTTTAATAATTTCCCAGAAAGGCTCCTCCCCGTCCTCGCGATACCAGGCAAAATTGCAACGGTCGATCTGCAAGAAAGCGCGAATTTCCTTAACTGCGACTGTAACGATGCTGTCGAAGTCGAGGGAATTGCGGATTTGAGCGGTGAGACTGTTGAGCAATTTTTCTCGATCGGCCTGCTGTCTGAGTCGGGCTTCCGATTGCCTCAACGCAATTTCTCCCCGCTTGCGCTCAGTAATGTCTTCGGTAATTGCTAATAAATATTGGGGATTGCCTTCTCGATCGAGAATTGCGGTTTTCTTGGTATGAAATATGCGAGTATCGCCTTCTCTTGTTTGAATCTCTTCTTCGGGAATGTCTATAATTTGCCTGCTGGCGAGCGCTTCCCGGTCTTTGGCGGTGACAAAGTCGGCTTGTTCTCGGGGCAAAAAGTCGGAGTCCTTTTTGCCCATAACTTCTGCTGAACTGTAACCGAGTACCTGTTCTGCGACTGGGTTCCACAGTACAAATCGCAACTCTTCTGCTTCTTTGCAAAATACTCCTACGGGTATGGTTTTGAGCACTGATTCCATAAAATCTTGCGTCTGTTGCAGTTCTGCTTCTGTCTGTTTGCGGTCGCTAATATCTCGGACGTTGGCAATGACGCTGAGATTGCCGTTGAGATGAATTCTGGACAAGGCAATTTCTGCATCAAAAGTTGAACCGTCCTTGGGACGCCTCGCTTTCCATTCCAGGCGACCTGTTTCGCCGGCTAATACTCTTTCCCAAAGTTCTCCCATTTGTTCAATGGGATTGTCGGCGCTTGAATAGTCGTTTTTAAGTGATAATTTTCTTGCTTGTTCCTGGCTCACTCCGTACATTTCTAACATTCGATTATTCACATCGAGAATGTTGCCTTCTAAATCCTGAATGAAGATAGCATCGTAGACATTGTTAA
This sequence comes from Microcoleus sp. OTE_8_concoct_300, assembly GCF_031383065.1. Taxonomy (NCBI): domain Bacteria; kingdom Bacillati; phylum Cyanobacteriota; class Cyanophyceae; order Oscillatoriales; family Microcoleaceae; genus Microcoleus; species Microcoleus sp. OTE_8_concoct_300. Next base: position 9,119 of record NZ_JANMZH010000324.1, read on the forward strand.
ATATGGTTCGCAGGTTTTGCTCGGAAACTTGCAGCGCTGCTTCTGCAAGTTTTCGATCGCCAATTTCTTGTTCTAACTGGGCAACTGCTTGGGACAGTTCGGCCGTGCGATCGCTCACTCTGTCTTCTAACTCGGCTGCTGCTTGCTGCAGCGATGCTTCGGCGGCTTTGCGATCGGTAACGTCGATCACCGTGCCGAACAATTTTATCACTTGGCCACTGGCATCGGTTTCAGCGCGGCCCACGGCGTTGAGGTGCCGCAGCGTGCCGTCGGGACGGTAAAGGCGGAAGTCAAAATCAAAAGGGATGCCCGCGTCGAGTCCCCGCTGTACTTGAGTCTGCCACAATTCCAAATCTTCTGGATGGATCAGAGCGATTTGTTCGGCTAGGTTGGGCGGGCTTTCGGTCGGTTCGATCCCGAAGATGCGGAAAAGTTCTTCCGACCAAGTGAGGGTTTTGGTGGCTGCGTCGAGTTCCCAATTGCCAACGTGGGCGAGTCTCTGGGCTTCTTGTAGCTGCCGCTGGCTGTTGCCGATGGCGGTTTCGGCAACTTTGCGATCGGTAATGTCGAACAATACGCCACAAAATACGATTTCGCCGTTCTGGCTGCGGGTGGGGCTGGAGTCGCCCTGCCACCAGCGAATCTCACCGTCGGGCTTGACTAACCGCCCTTCGTAGTGCCACAGGGAGAGGTTTTCTACGGCTTCGGAGACGGAGGCGATGTAGCTTTCCAAGTCTTCGGGGTGGACGCGGCAAATGAATGTATTGATGTCTCGCATCATTTCTGCTGCTGTGACGCCGCTGATATCTTCGATGCGCTCGCTCATGTAGTCAATGCGCCAAACTCCCTCACGGTTGCAAAACTGGAACAAAGCTCCCGGCATGCTGGCTGCGATCGTCCGGAACCTGGTTTCGCTGGCCGTGAGGGCGGCAAAAGTCTGGCGCAGTTCTGCTGTGCGTGCTTCTACTCTGCGCTCTAGTTCTGCGTTGGCGTGTTGTAAGGCTGCTTCTGCTCGTTTGCGATCGGTAATGTCGGTGGCTGTACCGGTGGTGCCGAGGACGTTTCCTGTTTCGTCGTACAGGGCGATCGCGTTGAACATCAAATGTTTCATGCTGCCGTCTTTGGCGATTTGGGTGCTTTCGTACTGGAAAATTGATTCTCCTGCAAACAAGCGAGCGAAAACTTCTAAATCTTTCTGGCTTTGTTCTGGTGTCGCAAAGTCGGAGAAGGGCCGACCGATCATTTCTTCTGGTTGGTAACCGTAGATGTACTTAACTGCTGGGTTGACGAAGGTGTAGCGCCCGATCGCATCGACCGACCAAATCATGTCTTGGGAGGTTTCTACCAGGCTGCGGTATTTGGTTTCGCTAGCTTTGAGGGCTTCTTCTGCTGCTTTGCGTTCCGTAATATCGCGGGAGACGCCGACTGTCATTGCAACTTGGCCGTCTGCGCTGCGGATGGGTGCTTTGACTGTGCTGAACAGTCGCACTTGTGAGTCGTGCCGCGTCGCCGGTTCTTCGGAAATTTGCAGAGTTTGTCCGGTTTCAAATACGAAGGCGTCATCTGTAATGTACTGGAGAGTATTGTCGGGATTAGCGAAAGGTGCGTCTACGATGTCTTGAAGTTCCTCTTGAGTCATGCCGTAATAGTTGCGGAATGCTTGATTTGCCCAGACGATTTTCGATTGGGGGCCTTTGACTAATACCATATCGGCGATCGAATCGAGAATTTGCTGATATTTTTGTTCGCTGTCGCGGAGTTTCTGCTGCGCGGATTCGATTTCTGCTATTTGCCTCTGGGTTTGCAAGTGCAGTTCGGCTTGGTAGATGGCAACTGCTAAATGGTCGCCTACTTGTCTGGCCAATTCGATTTCGTCTTCTTGCCAATCGCGGGGTTTGCCACACTGGTGAATGCACAGCAATCCCCACAGGTTTTGCCCTTGCACCAGCGGTACGACTAAGTTAGCTCGGATTTGAAATCGCTTGAGGATTTTGAGGTGACAAGAGCTCAATCGGGCTTTGTAGATGTCGCTGACTGCTTGAACGTAACCTTCGGTGTAGTTGGCTGCCAATTGTTCTCCGAACCAGTAGTCGAGAATTCTTGCTCCCAAACATGGGCTGTATAGGGGAAGTACGTCTTCGGAAACTACTTCGCCCTCGTTCCATTCGGATTCGGGAAGAAAGCGGTATATCGCGACTCGATCGGCATTTAGGAGTTGCCGGAGTTCCGTGGCTGTAATTTTGAATATTGTTTCTAAGTCTAGGGATTCGCGAATTTTGCCAATCACTCCTATGAGCGCTTGCAGCTTTTTGAACCAGGTTTGAGACTGCGTTTCTTTTTCTAGGTGAGCTAGCTTCTGGCGCAGGTTGGTTAGTTCTTGATACAGGTATTGATTAAACATAATGCTCTTTCGTTCGTTATTTTGCGGTTTGGTATCGAGGTTGAGGGCATCTCAATAGCGCTCTGCAAGTTGAGCCTGCTAAATCAAAAGGGCAGAGGACTATTTCTCCTGCTTCTGCTAGCACTTACCAGCTACTCACGCTACATTTCCGTAGTTTTTATGAATTGGGAGGCGGAGCCAGCATCTTAATTCGGTAGATTTACTGCGAAAGCGGCGGTGATTTCCTACGGCATAAATTGTCAATGATTGAGAATTAGACTAACCAAACTTACGCATCAACCCGGGTTTAAGGTAATTAAGTCAGCGCACCTCCGGAAGTGGAAACGAGAAACTCGGTTTCAGGGCGCGAATACACGGAGCGTCCTGACTAATTTTGACATTTTTTGCGGTCGCCTGCGGCTGCATTTGTCACCCTTTTATTATTACCGAAAACTTGATAAGAGTTTCTTTTTGGTAGCGATCGAATATCCGGTTGGTAACACCACTATTAATTTTTTTTATTTACCCGAGAGCCTTTTCTAGAGTTTCCAGTAATTCTTGACTTCTCTGTCCTACCTTCTATTTTATACAGCCTTTGGATAACTATGATTTTTTAGATCGTTTTCCTTACATTCTAATTGCTTTATGCTAGCGTTTTTTTTTTAACTTATTAAAATCCACGGAACCAGAGGTGATATCCGTAAAAAAAAATGCAACTGTAGCCCCGTACTCCAAACCCATACACAAACACTCAGTTCCAATCTCAAATCTCAAATCTCAAATCTCAAATGGTATGAGTTTTACGTTAAAGAGTTAAAGTAGTTGCAGGCTCGGGTTAAATTGGCTCAACTCAAGGGGGACTCCTTACCCTTCCCCAAGGCAGGCGCGTTCGGGATAGCTTCGCTTCATAAATACTTTTCGCCCGATTTTCGCATTTCCTGAGAAAGTGTAATAATTTTTAGATGATACTAACGGTCACGCTATCATATTTTTGACTAAAACCAAGGTATTTCAAGCTTGATTAATAGAAAGGGCAATTACCTGCCTTAAAGTTGGGGTCAAGTAATAATAAATGTGGACTGTTAATAGCTCCATTATTGTCTCAAAAATTTTTAAATATAGAGTTGATATAATCTAGAGTATCTGCCTATAAACATTCGGTTATTTGGTCAAATCCTTCTAGTAGTTCCTCCGTCAATTTTACCGAGGTTTCAGGATAATTATTAATACACTTGAAAGGATTGCGGATTTCGCGAGCGACTCCAGCAGTTAAAGCTCCGAGAGATTGGTAATTGAAGTTTGGGCGGATTAGATATTCGTGTTTGAGTCGGGCAAGTGTTTTTACTGTAGGATATTTGGCTTTGAGCAGTTTTAAAATAATAGAACTCTTTTGGTTTAACTTTTCTCCTTGATAGAGGACAGTTTTGAAACCTTCGTGCAAAGTATCTGAGATTTGGTATTCACCAAAAATCTGCATAGATGGTTCCTATAAATTAAATTGGTTAAATATAGATGCCAGAGCAAGTTGGGTAGCTCGATTATAATAAATTTTGTTTTTAGTAATACTATTTTTAACAAAAAATGCAACTGTAGGCAAGCTCAAAACCCTTGTATAATTACTCATTCCCAATTACTTAATTATTTAATTATTTAATCTAAAATGATCTAATGAGGAAGAGTCCTCATTAACCCAAAATCTGAGGAATTCAGTCCTCACTACAAGCTGATATCAATTCCGGTTGCACTCCTCGAGATGATATAGCGATCCTAAATCATTTGTGAATTTCTTACTCCCGGACCGCGAGTTCGGGGAGGGCTGGGGTGGGGTAAAAAATTTACGACTCCTGCAAGGATTGCTATAGTTGGCTGTTGACTGTTGACTCTCTGTCGAAAAACAGCAACTGTGGACACCGCACCGTGCCGTTTCCCTACCCCAAAATAATCATGAGATCCCGCACCAGATGTAACTATCGCCCGATTAATTTTCGGGAAACACCACGGCGCCGTGTCCTGACTGTGGGTAATATTGATTTCGATGCCACCGGATTTGATATGATAGCGGTTATTTTGCAGGAGAGGATGTATTTTCTACTTATCAATTGGGAGCATCGTTTTTGGTAATTCTTTCTACAAGTAAGGGCGAAGAATTATCGTGCATTTTTTTAACTTTAATCAACGGTTTATTGCCGGAATGCTTCGCGCGATGCTCGGGAATATTAACTTTTTTTAAGGAGGAAGTAGCAGAGACTGCATTGACGGCCCAAAGGGAGAAACTAGAAGGCATTCGGGAGAAAGCTTTTTGACCGGGTTCTAAGGCTGCAACGAAGTTTTTTCGTAAAAAAAAACCGTTCAGGAGTATCTGAAAAAAAACGGATACAAGCTTAACGAGCAGTTTTCAGTATCGCCCTCGCTTCCTCAATATTTTGGGCAACCAATTTACCCGACTCGATAAAGGCTGCTCTTTCGGTATCGCTGAGTTCGAGTTCGACTACTTGTTCGACTCCCTGATATCCCAAGCGGCAGGGAACTCCTAAAAAGATATCTTGCACGCCGTATTCGCCGTGCAAATAAACGCAGCAAGGCAAGAGTCGCGACTGATTTAATAAAATAGATTCTACCATCAAACAGACAGAAGATGCGGGTGCAAAATAAGCACTACCAGTCTTCATTAATTCTACAATTTCTGCGCCGCCGTGGCGAGTCCGCTGTACGATTCGATCGATCGCCCCAGCATCCATAAGTTGACCGATGGGAATACCGTTGACAGTGGAATAGCGGGGCAAAGGAACCATTAAATCGCCGTGAGAACCGATGACTGTTGCAGAGACTTCAGCAATTGAAACGCCCAATTCCATTGCAATAAAAGTTTGAAAGCGGGCGGAGTCGAGAATTCCCCCCATACCTATGACTCGGTGTTTTGGCAAATCAGCAGCTTCCCAGGCTAAATAAGTCATAATATCTAGGGGATTTGTGACTGCGATTAAGATTGCTTCTGGAGAATGCTCGATCGCCTGTTTTGTGGCTTCTGTAACAATTCGAGCATTGATTTTAATTAAATCTTCCCGATTGATACCGGGTTTGCGCGGGACTCCAGCGGCAATTACTATGATATTTGAGTTAGCCGTATCTGTATAATCATTTGTACCGACAATTTGGCGATCGTGGCGTTCCACTCCCCTTGCTTCCATCAAATCCAAAGCAACGCCCTGCGGCCAACCCTCCACAATATCTAGCAATACTACATCTGCCAGATTTTTCTCGGCAATTCGCTGGGCTAAGGTGCTACCGACTTTGCCTGCACCAATAATTGATACGCGGGTTGATGGAGAATTCATTCGATTTTGGATTTTAGATTTTAGGTTTTAGCAATGAGCTTAATTGGGGGAAGGTGCGCGGTGCGCACCCTAGGCTAGATTAAGAACAGTGATGTTTAGTTTTGGTGAGTTACTTAAAATCTTCGAGTTGGTCTACCCGCAGCCAAATATTGGGGGTGGGAACTTTGCCAAATTTGACGAAGGCATAGTCGCCGCGAACATCCATCACTTCGCCCTTTGTTTCAAATATATACGAGGAAAAGCGCTGGTCGCTGGCTTTGGCTTCTAGACTGTTTTCCAATTTTTCGCGTACAGCGCGAACTATACTGCCTTTCTTGATTGCCATAACTTGCTTTGTTTAGTTTATCGGAAAGTTGGGTTTAAAACCCCGTTCTTCTAGAACGGCTTTAATTTCTTAAATCTATTCCAAAAAATCAGGGAATTGCTGGTTTTTTGTAGTATACTGCAAAAGTCAAGGTTAAACTCCTGTGCCGTCGTGAAACAGTTAAGACACACTTTTAGGCACAAACTGGGGACACAGAGCGGCGAAAACTCTTAAAACAGCTAGGGGATTAATACATCCTTGTTACCAGAAAACAAAGAACTTTTTCATTTGTTAGGTAGGGTAGGGCATACCCGAACTCTAGGTTCAGTATCCTAGTACGCTTTTGGAGACAGACCCTCTGGGGTGTTGTGAGTTAGGCTCGTCAATTGGTAGTATTTTCTACGGTTGAAAAGTTTAAGAATTGCCGCAAGGACATGGCGCTTAAAGGTTAGTCGATTAATTAAGAATCCCCACGCCTTTAGGCTGGAGAGTGTCAAAAAACTATAGAAATTTTAATGCCGATTTGTCTTTAATAGCAAATTAGCGTAACAAACCCGCGATTAGACTCGGGGGTTGAAACCGCTGTGCAAGTCAAACTCTCGTCTGCGGATCGACTCAGCTTCGCCGAACGTCCTTTAAATCCGTTACAAAATCGGCTGCCGAACTTGTTATTGCTGACACGCGGGGCAAAAATGAGTCGATCGCCCTGCTAATTTTATACGTTCGATGGTTGCGGAGCAAGTGCGGCAGGGTTGACCGGCGCGATTGTACACCCAAGCGACGCCGCCATAGTTGCCGTTGACACCTTGGACGTTGAGAAAATTGCTAAAAGTGGTGCCACCGGATTCGATCGCCTTCTGTAAAACTTGAATAATAGCTGTATGGATGCGCCCAATTTGCTCTGCGGTCAAATCCGCGCACAGAGTTGTGGGCATCACTCCCGACAAAAACAAAGTTTCGTCTGCGTAAATATTGCCCAAACCAGCTATAAGTGACTGGTCTAGCAAAGCTGTTTTAATGGGTCGCGCCCGCCGGTGCAGCTTGCGGGTCAAATATTCTGTTGTAAACTCGTCGGAAAACGGTTCGGGCCCTAAAAGTTTCAGACCGATGACTGTGCCCGAAACCTCGGTTTCTGCGGGCACGTACCACATTTGCCCGAAGGTGCGCTGGTCTACAAACCGCAATTCTTGGTTTCCCTCAAAGAATAGCCGCACTCGCGCGTGTTTTTGCAGGGGTTCGGATCGGTTCACCCACAGCAGTTGTCCCGTCATCCGCAGGTGAACGCCCAACCAACCGGCTTTTGAAGGCAAAAGGGAGGGGTAGAAAGAAGGCGTTCGGGAAGAGTTTGGAGTTTGGGCAAGAAATTCTCCCACTCTCCCCCTGTCCCCCTGTCCCCCTGTCCCCCTCTCCCTTTCTCCTTCTGGGAATTGAGATAGTTCTGCCAGGAGGTATTTGCCGCGTCTGTACCAGCGGGCGATCGACTTTCCTTTGATTTGTGTCAAAAAATCGGTCGCAGAGATGGAGGGGGCGATCGTGCTGTTTAACAGCACGTCCCCGCCCACAATTTCTCGATCGAGGGTTGCTTGATTCAAACCCCGGCAAATAGTTTCAACTTCTGGCAGTTCTGGCACAATTAGCGTTGTTCTGTTCCTTGATTTGGCGAACCTTCGACGCTGCCGGGCACTTCGGCACCGGGCTTGCTGTCGGTCGAAGTTTTCGGCTGCTGGGGGGCTCCTCCGCTGCCGGTTTTCCGGGTTTTCTCGTCTACCGTGGTTTGTTTGCCGCCGGAAGCTACTGCTGTCGCTGTTTTCGCTTTTGCTTTGGGTGCTGACACTTCCACTAATTCGCTTTGGGCGAAGTTGTTGGTGTTGACGCCTGCATAATTTACGCTGTTAAAGCGAACGATAACTGGGTATTTAATGCCGCTTTGGTCTACCGTAGCAACGGTGCCCACTTCTTGATACCAGTAGGATTCTTTGCGGAGAATCCGGACTGTAGAACCGCGTTGAACCATGAGCTTTTTTTCCTTTGCGATGAATAAACGGATCAAGCCATTTTTTTTACTCTAGTCGATCGCGCGGCGCATTTAAAGTCTGCAACTGATTTTTTACCTCCCGCGCCGTTTTTTGTCTGCTGTTTGTAAAGAAAAGTAAATACTTTGGTAAGGCGATCGCTACTGTTGCAAAATAAATAAACTCACATTATCCGTCAAATAAAAGCAATGCGAGCGAGTTGAAAACAAACTTTACAAATAGTTGTGAATTGCTACAGTTAAATGTTCTGCGAAATTCTGATAAGTAATGACTGGACTTCACGCAACAGTAATACTCGCGATCAGTGCTGACGGTAAAATTGCAGATGCAGTACGATCGCCCGCGAGATTCGGTTCTGCCAAGGACAAAGCCCACCTCGAACAGCAAGTAGCAGCAAGTGACGCGGTTTTGTTCGGCAACGGCACTTTACAGGCTTATGGGACGACGATGAGAGTGATTTCGCCGGAATTGGTCAAACAGAGGGAACTGCAAGGGAAGCCCCCACAACCGGTGCAAATTGTCTGTTCGCGATCGTCGCAATTTGACCCAAACTTGCGATTTTTCCAGCAACCGGTGCCTCGGTGGCTGCTGACGGGGCAAGACAGTAGGGAAACGGCAATGCCGTCCCCCTACCCGACAAAAGACAGTAAGTTCGATCGCACATCTGGCACCATTCTCAAGAACGGGCAAGATGCCCCTTCCACAAGAGATGAATTTTCTTGTGGCACAGGCATCTTGCCTGTTCATAAAAGGCTTATTGAGAATGGTGCCACATCTCAATTCGATCGAATTATCTATGCGAAAACCGCAGGTGGAGAGATTGATTGGATTGATGCGTTTCAACAGCTAGCAAGCTTCGGTATCAAACGTTTGGCGATTCTTGGCGGGGGAAAACTGGTAGCGTCTGTGCTGGCTGCAGGCTTGGTAGATGAACTTTGGCTGACGGTGTGCCCGTTAATTTTGGGCGGCGCCGATGCACCGACGCCTGTTGAGGGAAAGGGTTTTTTGGCGGATTTAGCTCCGAAATTGGAACTTTTGGCGGTTAAACAGGTGGGACAAGAGGTATTTTTGCATTATCGTGTTGATCGATTTAACTGGTTGTAACTGGTTCCCCGGCTCTGCCTGGGAACCCATGTAAGCGAGGCTCTGCCTCGCAAGCGCAAGGAAAATCGAGGCAGAGCCTCTGGATCTGCGTTACCAGGAAGAGCCTGGTAACAAGTGTGGAACAGGGGAAATTATATTAAGTTAAATGAAGTTCGATCGCTCTACGCTGAAATCTCCCTATGCTGAAACAGCCAAAACCTGAATATTCTGTAGCCTGGATTAGCAAAATAGGCGAAATCCCGCAAGCGTCGTGGGATGCCTTGGCGATGCCACTAAAAACGCCATTTCTAGAATGGGATTGGCTTAACAATCTCGAAGTCTCGGGCAGTGCCACAGGTAAAACCGGTTGGCTGCCGCATCACTTAACTGTGTGGCGAGACAAACAGTTGATTGCTGGCGCGCCACTTTATGTCAAAAGCCACAGCTACGGCGAATTTGTGTTCGACAATCAGTGGGCCGATTTAGCTCAACGTTTGGGCGTTAAATATTATCCGAAATTGATGGGAATGACGCCGTTTACTCCGGCTGAAGGCTATCGGTTTTTGATTGCCGAGGGGGAAGATGAAGACGAGTTAACGGCAGTAATGGTAAGCGCGATCGACCATTTTTGCGATCGCCACAATATCTCCGGCTGCAATTTCCTTTATGTCGATCCCGAATGGCGCGAAAGAATGGAACGCCACGGTTTCAGCAGTTGGCTGCACCACAGCTATATTTGGCAAAATCAAGGCTATCAAAATTTTGACAATTATTTAGGCGCATTTAATGCCAACCAGCGCCGTAATATCAAACGCGAACGCAAAGCAGTTGACCAAGCTGGTTTGTTGGTAAAAACGCTGACGGGCGATGAAATTCCCCAAGCCATGTTTGCTCAAATGTATGCTTTTTATGAGAATACTTGTGACAAATTTGGTTGGTGGGGAAGCAAGTATCTGACTAAGCGATTTTTTGAACAGTTGCACCACAATTATCGCGATCGAGTTTTATTTGTAGCCGCCTACGACAAGGAAGATGAGAGACACCCGGTGGGAATGTCTTTTTGTTTGTATAAGGGCGATCGGCTGTACGGGCGTTATTGGGGAAGTTTGCAGGAAATCGACTGCTTGCACTTCGATGCTTGTTACTATACACCGATCGAATGGGCGATCGATCGGGGCATCCAAAGCTTCGATCCCGGTGCCGGCGGGCGGCACAAAAAACGGCGCGGCTTTCCAGCTACGCCAAATTATAGTTTGCACCGATTTTATAACAATCGTCTGGCGCAAATTCTCAAGTCTTATATCGGTCAAATCAACGAAAGAGAACAGGAAGAAATTGATGCTGTAAACGAGGATTTACCTTTTACTAAGTTACCTCCGTTGTTACTCGGCGATTGAAATTGCTTAAGAGTCAAACTTTCGTCTCAGTTATATCCGATCGCACTCGCAGGCAATTTCATCATCCAATCCGGTTGATTTTACCCGTTACCCGAAATCAAGACACGGCGCCGTGCCGTTTCCCTAAAATTAGGGGGATGGTTACATCCAAGCGAGGGCGAGGGCGGGCGAGTCCTCGCCCGTGCTACGACGTTTTTGGTATCGATATTTTCGCGTAGGGAAACGGCACGGTGCGGTGTCCTCAATAGCCCTGTTGTCGATGGTTAATATCAAATCCGTTAGCATCGGAATTATTCATCTCTCTGTTTTCTTCCTCTGCGTTCTCTGCGTTTTCGGCGGTTTAATCATTCCAATGCAACCGGAATTGATATAATTCGGATATTGAAATCGCGTCTACAAAAACAAAGTCCGCCTGGGCGGACTAAGACATAATTCAGATTAGGTATTAGTTATTGGTTATTGGTTAGTGAGAGCAGCTAACTAATAACTAATAACTAATAACTAATGACTAATGACTAATGACTAATTCAAAATTACCTTGCCATCTTCCTGAATTTCCAACGATTTTGTATCAGCGCCCAACTCAGTTGTCGCGCCGAAACTGACTTGCAACATTCCCGGCATCGCGGTTGCTTGGGGGCGAACCAGCAGCAATCCGCCGTCTGGGCGCTGATAAGTGAGGGTGATTGGCACTTGGATGCTTTTGAGGACAATTTCCGATTGTTCGCCCAGAGTGCGCGGCGGGGTGACGCCTACGATTTGATAATTGATGACAGCATTGGTAGTATTCACCAGTTTAATTACTATCATGCCTTCGCTAGGCGTAACTCGCGCACTGGGCATGGGGAAGCGGGCAGGCGCGTCTGTGGGTGTAGAGGGCATCCCGCTGGGGCTGGGACTCGCAGCCGGAGTCGGTTGGCTGAAGGGATCTTCAAATTGTGGGGGAGTGGCTGCGGGTTGGGAAACGGGTTTTCCTTGTTGGGGCGGGGGGCCGCCCGCCTGGGAAAGTGTTGCGAGACTAACGAGTAAACCTCCGCAGGTGGCTGCTAGCAAGCTGATTTTTTTAAACGGTAGATTGTGGCGAAACATAAATAACTCCTCACAAGTTCGATCGAGGTTTTCCAACAACGTTTATGTTAATCTATGGCGGAAATGAATTTTAATAGCTGGGTTTGGGCGCGAGGTAGGAAGAATAAGGGTTTGAGGGGTAGATTTTTTTTAAACCGCAGAGGGCGCAGAGGGCGCAGAGTCCGAGGGGAAGAGAGGATTTTTAGAGGTGAGATGCTTCTGATTTGTGGGCGGGGAGGGTGACGGTAACGGCGGTACCTCGATCGACTTGGCTGTCAATGCGGATTTGGCCGCGGTGATTTTCGACAATTGCTTTGGCGATGGCTAATCCTAAACCGGAACCAGCGGCGCTGCGGTGGGTGCGGGCGGGATCTGCGCGGTAGAATCGATCGAACAAATGTGGGAGGGCTTCTGCGGAAATCCCGATGCCGGTGTCTGTTACTTTTATTTGCAGGGCTGGATTTAACATCGGCGAATTTCTTTTGTTTTTAGCTGCAAGTTGCAATTCTACTTCTATTTCGCCCCCCGATGGCGTGTACTGCACGGCGTTGCTAAGGAGATTGGTAAAAAGTCGGGCTAGTTGATCCCAGTCTCCCAACAGTGTAAAGTTGTCCTCAGCGTTGGGCAGATCGACAATTTCCAAAGAAAGAGAGAGATTTTGGGTAGTGGCGATCGCCTGTTGTTCTTCAATTACCTCCATCAGCAAAGCATCGAGGGGAACATCAATCCACTGCTGCTGCACGATGCCGCTATCTTGTCTGGCTAAAAACAGCAAATCGTCAACCAAGCGCCCCAAACGGCGGGTAAGGCGTTCGATAACTTGTAGCTGTTGATGTTGCTGCGGTTCGATATCCGGTTCCGCCAAAGCTACTTGGACGTTAGTTTGAATAGTGGCGATCGGATTTCTGAGTTCGTGAGAAGCATCAGCGGTAAACTGTTTGAGACGCCCGTAAGACTCCCGCACAGGTGCGATCGCCAAACCCGACAGCAGCCAGCCAATAGCTGCAACGCAAATTAGAGTTAAACCCGCGCCCAAAATCAAATCGAGAATTAATTGGCGGATGGGTTTTGTCACTTCAAACCAAGGATGGCTGACTCGCAAATATCCCAGAACTTGGCGGCCGATTTGTACTCGCTGCGTTACTTGTCTGAGGGAATAGTTTTGAGTTGTCCGAATGCTAATTGGTTTGGTAGAAACGCGATTTGTATTTTGTGCAATAGACTTTTCACTACCTAAATTTAGATTTTCCTGCCAACCTGCATTCAAACCGCCATCAAAATCTCTTCTTTCTCCCCTCTGCGCCCTCTGCGCCTCTGCGGTTAAATCCCTCTTCCCTCTATCCATTAAATCGGTGACATCCCGTACATTGCCCGTTGCCAAACTTTCTTCTGCCTGATTTGTGCCCTCAAACTGCAACTTATTATTAATTATCCAAACTGTTTCGCCGGTGCGGTTAGCGTGAATGGGAATATTCAGCGGTTCCGATAAAGTAGACCACAGCAATTCGCCCGTAGGACTGAACCATTCTAAATCAATGTGGTCGTCTTCTACTGCATCGGTGCTATCTCGAAAACTGGCTTGAATATTAACTTGCAACTTATTTTTATCTTTGGTAGTAGGGAAACTTAGGGGTTCGATAACGAGAGTTCGCTCTATTACTTCGACAACATGATTGAGGGTGTCATCAATGCGATCGATCAAAGTATGGCGGACGTAGAAATAGAAACCAGTGGCGAATACAAGTAACAATACAGCAGTAACGGCTGTGTACCAAATAGCGAGGCGGCGGCGGGTAGCTTGGAACATATTGCGAAAGAAGTTCGGCAACGGATTTTGTAATGGATTCAATAGATTTAACTCCTATGTTGCACCATTCTCAATTAGCCTTTTCTGAACAGGCAAGATGCCTGTTCCACAAGACAATCTATCCTTTGTGGAACAGGCATCTTGCCTGTTACTGACAATGGTGCAACATCTCAGTTTAACCAATTTAATAACTATAACCTTCTTCTCTTCCTTCGTGTCCTTCGCGCCTTCGCGGTTCGTTAAAAAAAGCCTTGTTCGCAAATCATCTCAAAAAACTCTAACAACTTTCCATTCTTGATACTTCAGACAGATGTCGAGAGAGCAGTCACCATAGTATTCTAATCGCGAAACTTTTTAGGTAAAAGCCTGTGAATAAATTTTTATTTCGAGCCGCGATCGGGCTATTAATGGCATTTTTTGGGGCAATCACCTATTTTACAAACGACGTACAAAATCCGGTAACTGGAGAGAGACAGCGGGTGCAGCTTTCTCCCCGCCAAGAGATAGTTTTGGGATTGCAGGCGCGAGATCAAATGGCCGCCAAGCACGGCGGGCTTTATCCCAGCCAGAGTATTCAGCAGTATCTCGATCGAGTAGGAGAACGAGTTGTCAACCGTTCGGCCGCGAAACAAGCGGGTTATCCGTTTGAATTCCACCTGCTGCGAGACGCCCAAACTGTCAATGCTTTTGCTTTACCGGGGGGACAAGTTTTCATTACTGCGGGGCTGCTGCGACGGCTGAATTCCGAGGCTCAGTTAGCTGCTGTACTGGGGCACGAAAGCGGTCACGTTGTGGCGCGCCACGGTGCGGAACACTTGGCAAAACAGCAGTTCGGGAGGTCTTTGGTAACGGCGGTTGGGGTGGCTACTAGCGACGATCGCGGCGGCGGTCAGCAGGCAGCATTAATTGCTCAAGCTGTCAATCAAGTTGTCGGTTTGCGCTACGGTAGGTCTGATGAACTTGAGAGCGATCAGCTCGGTTTTCGGTTTATGACGGAAGCGGGTTACGATCCTAGAGGTATTGTTGAGGTGATGAAAATTCTCGGTGCCTCTAGGAAAGGCGAAGCGCCGCCGGAGTTTTTGAGTTCTCACCCAAACCCTGAAAACCGAATTGAAAAGTTGCAAGCTTTAATCACGAAAAATTACCCTAACGGCGTTCCAGCTAATTTGGTGTCGGGACGCGATGAGTTTGCTAAGAATGTGTCGGGCGGTTAGCTAGAATTGCATCGGGCTTTACAAAAGTTATTACTAAAGGCGGAGCTAAGTTCGGCTTGGAGTTGGCACGATCGACTTAATGAGCGATCGAGCAATTGGAAAGTTGAAAACCATGATTGAATCTTGGATGATTATCGGCGGCGTGACTTTTTCAGTCGCCTTCGGCACGTTGTTTTTTAAACTGCGCGATATTAAGTGGGCAGTCAAACTTAAAAGACCGGATTGGATGTTTTTTGAGCCTGCTATTCCGTTGATTTGGACAGTGATTTTTTCTTGCGGGGCCGGCAGCGCTACTGTCGTTTGGAAGAGCCAGGGAGCCTTAAAACATGGCTGCTGATGGCTTTGTACTTGCTTTTAGAAGTTGTAACAGTTGCTTATATTCCCACTACTCTCAGAGCCAAAAGTCTCAAAGTAGGGACAATGTTGGGAGGGGCTGGCGAGATTTTGGGAGTTGTGCTGACGTTGGCTGTTTTGCCGATTTCTCAAACCGCCGCTTTGTTACTTTTGCCTTACGCGATTTGGGGTGCGATCGGCACTTATACTACTTGGGAAATGATTGATTTAAACCCAGAAGCTGCATAAAGCTCAGGTGAGCTTCGGCGCACCCTACATACTATAACGCTCCTCTCTTCTCTTCCTTCGTGTCCTTCGCGTCTTCGCGGTTCGTAAAAAAAACATTGTTAAGAATAGCCAATCCCTGGTACCGGGTTAACCGACCGATAGAGTGAGGAAATCCGCTTAACAGTGTGTGGGTATTTGATGAGAAAATAGATGAATAAAACTGCTTTAAATCAAAGGATGACAGTTATCAATGGCAATTAAAGACCAGCCCCAACCACCTCGTTTTCGCCAAATTAGCAATATTTTGTTATTGCTCTCAAGTTTGTTTTTGCTGGCAAACATCTTTTTACCGAATTTGTTCGGCCCCCAAATTCCGCAAGTGCCTTACAGCTTGTTCGTCCATCAAGTACAAGAACAAGATGTAGTCCGAGCTTCGGTAGGCCAAAATGAAATTCGCTACCAACTCAAAGGCGAAGGCGACAAACCCGGTCAAGTGCTCTCCACTACGCCGATTTTTGACCTGGAATTGCCTAAACTTTTACAAGAAAAAGGCGTTGAATTTGCGGCAACTCCCCCATCTAAAAATGGCTGGATCGGCAGTGTTTTAAGCTGGGTGGTTCCGCCGCTGATTTTTGTGGCGATTTTTCAATTTTTTATGAACAGGCAGGGTGGCGGGCCTCAGGGTGCGCTCTCGATCGGCAAAAGCAAAGCGAAGGTCTATGTAGAAGGCGAATCGGCGAAAATTACTTTTGCTGATGTGGCTGGAGTAGAAGAGGCTAAAACTGAATTAGTCGAAGTTGTTGAATTCCTGAAAACTCCCGACAGATTTACGGCAATCGGTGCGAGAATTCCGAAAGGCGTGCTGTTAGTCGGGCCTCCGGGAACTGGCAAAACTCTGTTAGCAAAAGCAGTGGCTGGTGAAGCTGGCGTGCCGTTTTTTAGCATCTCGGGTTCGGAGTTTGTGGAACTTTTTGTAGGTGTTGGTTCTGCAAGAGTTAGAGATTTATTCGAGCAGGCTAAGAAACAGGCTCCTTGTATTATTTTCATTGATGAATTGGACGCGATCGGCAAATCCCGCAGCAGTAATGGTATGTACGGCGGGAATGACGAACGCGAACAAACTCTCAATCAACTGTTAACTGAAATGGATGGTTTTGCTGCGGGCAATACTACTGTAATTGTGCTGGCTGCAACTAACCGCCCGGAAAGTTTGGATGCTGCTTTGTTGCGCCCTGGCCGTTTCGATCGCCAAGTTTTAGTCGATCGCCCGGATTTATCTGGCCGCGAAGCAATTTTGAACATTCACGCTCAAAAAGTGAAGTTGGGCCCGGATATTAATTTGAAGGCGATCGCCACTCGCACCCCCGGTTTTTCCGGCGCTGATTTGGCAAATTTGGTGAATGAAGCTGCTTTGTTGGCGGCGCGCAACAAACGCCTAACTGTAGCACAGGAAGACTTTGCAGAGGCGATCGAACGGATTGTAGCGGGCTTGGAAAAGAAAAGCCGCGTGCTCAATGAAAAGGAGAAAACCATTGTTGCTTATCACGAAGTCGGCCACGCAATGGTTGGTTCTTTGATGACTGGTAATGGCGAAGTTGCTAAAATCTCGATCGTCCCTCGCGGTATGGCAGCATTGGGTTACACGTTGCAAGTACCCACAGAAGACCGTTTCTTGTTGGATGAGTCGGAATTGCGCGGTCAGATTGCTACACTGCTTGGAGGGCGATCGGCTGAGGAAGTGGTGTTTGGTAGCATTACTACTGGCGCTTCAAATGACTTGCAAAGGGCGACGGATTTAGCAGAACGGATGGTGACAACTTACGGGATGAGTAAGGTTTTGGGACCTCTAGCTTACGATCGAGGTCAACAATCAATGTTCCTCAATGACGGTATGGGAAATGCCCGCCGTGCGGTAAGTGCTCAGACTGCTGAGGCGATCGACCAAGAAGTGAAGGAAATTGTCGAAACTGCACACCAGCAAGCTTTGGATATTCTGAAAGCAAATCGGGAATTGTTGGAAACAATTACGCAGAAACTGTTGGAAACTGAGGTGGTGGAAGGTGACGCACTTCGCGAATTCCTCGGTCAAGTGCGGCCTTTAGATAAGGTTGCGGCTTCAGTTTAATAGGGTTTAATTAAACCGCAGATCAACGCAGATGAACGCAGATGAGTGCAATATCATCTGCGTTTTTTGATTGAATACGCCAAAATTTATAATAATTTCAAGTGTAAAGATTGTGGTCTGGGTCTAACCAGACAATATAAAAAATATTTTCACTAAAAAATCCATGCACCCTGCCGTATTGATTAGCAGATATTTGGAACTGGTAGGGGATATTTACTAGCTGATCTTCATTGGGAATGCCGAAGCCATTAGGTTCTGTTGTATCTTGCCAGACTATTCCATGACAGCGCAGGCTTTTACTCTGATTATTTATAATTTCTTGAGATTTCAATTGTGATAAATCGCGCAGCCTTCTCAATAGAGATGCCAGATATCTAGAATCTCTATCGGCAAGTGAAAATTTATCTTTATCATCCTGATAATACCTGAAAGAAAAACTAATTCCTTCGGGTATTTTTACATCTAGACGCTTGATGCTAGATAAAGATTGCTGGCGGCGTATATCTGCTTTTTTAATTTTCTTCGATGACACGGGTTTTGTAGAATTCTCTCATTAATTCCTTCGTAATAATAGCATGAGAAGGTTCATCTTTTGGCAAGTCACCTCTCGCCTTAATCCAAGGGTCTTCGCGTCGCACCATCAATTCTAACTCATAAGCATCGCAAAAGAAATAATCATCGGATAAGTCGTCTAAAAACTCTTGTACTTCCTGTGGAAATTCGGGTTTTTCGACTTCTTTGAGAATTGGCTTCCAGTCAAATTGTTCTTTGTATTCGTAAAATAAAGCCGGGATAGTCGGCCCGTGCACCCAGGCTTCAAAATCTTCATCAAAAAGCGGTTTATCTTCAAAGGCTAGATACCATGCTTGGGCATAGTACAATAGTTTTTGTAGTTTGTGGTTGCTGAGGTAGGAGCCTACGTCATTCGCGAACCAGATGTAGTAATCAGCCAGTTTGGAGGCTGTTGTTACTGTAGTTATTGTGGTCATATAATTCGACTCGATAAGTTTTGTCTTCTATGATAGCACAGGGCGATCGTCCAAGAATTGCCCTAATCTGTTTTTTCACGTTGGCGTTTTTCGATTTCGGCGATCGGTAATAGCAACATTTCCTCAATCTCTTGCTTAACATTCTGGCTAATACTACAGCCGCTATTCAAGCAATCTACCAGTAACTCATTAGCATAATTGTACTGCTGTAGAAGCTTATGCTGTTCCTCACTGAACTGCCAATCATGTCCAATATTACGATATTCAGTCATGAATAATTTGAGTTTTTTAGTCCAACCTTTACCGTTTGTTTGCCACCATTGCTTAAACTCTTTCCACTGCTGATGAGGGTTGTATTTACATACTTGACTTAATTCTTCTATCATATTTTCGCCACTTTGAGGATAGGTCCTTAGACCAGACATTAAAGTATTAACAAGACTAAGACTATGAGAATAAATATATATATTTGTATCGGGATCTCCTTCTGGATCTTGTTGAATATATCCATCAAGATTATAGCTATTCTCTAAAGCCACTCTAAGGTCAAAATCAATAGCCATCTCGCCTTCTAGATAGATATCAGGTATTTTTTTTTCTTTGAAGTAACTGGAAACATCATCAATTTTACCAAAAAAGTCTGTTCGACAATTATTAAAGTAGAAAGCTCTGATTGCAGCACTTTTATTCGGCGCATCAACCGATTTAGATTTTTGGTCGATCCAAATTAAAAAGTTTTGAAGAGGCGGATATTTCAGCAATAATTTATCAATTATAGCCTTCATTAAAAAGAAGAAAAAATCTGGTTTTTCGAGCATTGTGCTAGCTAATAAGAATACCTCCCGCCAGGCTTTATCTATTACATGGCTTACTAACTTATTCAGTATAGGATCATTTATAGATAATGGATTACAGTTCGCTAAAATCTGTCGCGTCACCAAATACTCTTGAAACGTCAGATGCGAAAAAGACCAAACCTTCTGACTTCGCTCAATTAACAACCCATGCTGCGCTTCCATCGCCTTCAACACCGCCCGACTATCTCGCTGTTCAATCCCCAAAAACTCCGCAATATATCCCTCAATCTCCGTCTGCTCAAACAACACATACTGCGGTTGCTCAAACTTCTTCAGCGCTAGATAGCTCAATAACTCCAGCTTTCGCTCCACTGACAAATCTCGATAAATCTCATCTCGCTCAATCTCCCGCGACTTGTCCCACTGCTCCAGTAGCAACTCCAAGCCCTCTTCATAAAGCTTCGATCGCTTCGAGTAAAACTTCCCATTCTCATGAAATACTGCACAGGTCAAACTCAGCAAAATCGGAGTAATCGCCAACTCCCGAATCGACTTATTCTCTTCTCTAAAAAGCTGCTCCAGAAACTCCTGTACCTTCGTCAGTCCCACCAACTCATCCCCTATCACTGCCTTAAACCAATGTTCTGAAAACGATCGCACCTGACTTTCATTAAAATCCGCAACTTCCACATAATCAAACCGCTCAAACCGCGACTCCTGACTCTGCGTTCGACACGTCACAATTACTTGCACCTGCGGATAGTCACGAGCAAACTTCTTAATTTCGTTGGTGATATTCTTCCCATCCTCCCCCGTCACCTCATCTAAGCCATCCAACAGAACCAGCACCCGACCTTGCTTGAGTAGGCTTTCTGCATCTGATAACTGCCAACGCTTCTCTAGATAAGGCTTTAGGGCATAGAGAACCTCACGTCCATCCTTCACAAAATCCCGCAGCCTAATCAAAACCGGAATCCGGTGCGCTTGTAAATTCCCTGCATTGCACTCCGTCACCACTCGTTGCAAATATGTGGTTTTTCCCGAACCCGGTTTGCCCACCACCATCAGGTTTGTATTCTTCGCCAGCACCTCTAAGCCTGACACTCGTTCTTGTTTCCTGCCCAAGCCAATGCGATCTAAACTGCGATAGCTGGGATTGTTGCTGAAATCCTGCCACAAGTCATCGAGTTCAGACTTACCACTACTGCTCAGTTTCTCCAGAATATTGACATCCACAAACAAATCACCCAACGGCACGCAACGATCGACACCCCAAAGTGGCATCGTGCCATGTAAGCGTTGGATGTCATCATGGAGGCGCGATCGTACCTGCTGAACTAACGCATCGAGATTAGAGTCTTTGTTTTGCACTGGTTCTGCTGCTTCTGGTTCAGCAAAGTCTTCCCACTTGAGCCCTAGCTGTGTGCATACATTCATGAAAACATCGCAATCAATTGGGTTGCCTTGCAGCAAACTCCAGATGGTTTGTCGAACAACCCACAGCACCAGCCAGGTAAGTTTGTCCTCCTTTTTTTCGTTTCAAGGCTTTTCGGATGTCTTTAAGACCTTGTGTAGAAGCTTGGAGTGTTCGCCGTGCCATTAACAAACCTAGAAGTTTATCCTCTCAATTATGGCAAATCTGACAAGTCTGACAAGTCTGACAAGTCTGACAAATAGCCAAACACTTACTCTGACCATGCTTGAGAGCATTTTTGAAATGATGTAAGAGTCGATTTCAAACTACTCCGGATGAAACTTTCCAAAAAAAAGAAATGGCTCAAAGTAATCGAATTTGCGGTGGTTGGCTTTGCAACTTTGTGCGATCCAACAGCAGGCGGATTACTGTTTCTGCTCAAGCTGTGCTTTCAAATCCTGACAGCGTTGCAGAAAGATGAGCCGACTGAAACAGACAAGGGCAAACAGACAAACCCGCGTTTGTGCGATCGCAAGTAATCGTATTAAGGGAGAGCAATCACGAGGCGCTCTCCCTGATACTCAAATCAAAATAAATGAGCAGTGAAATCTCACGAATTAGCTGCAAAAACAAAGAGCGATCGCCCTCGATCTAATCCACAGCCAACAAACCCGACATATTCAGCACTTTTTCTGACCAAATCCTGCCCTCTTCTCCTACTCTCATTCGTTGTTCCGCATCCTCCCAAATTCCTGCCAAAGAATATTGCCAGCAAGCTAACTGAATCTGCAACTCAACTAACTCAGCAGCTATTTCTATCTCTGCATCTTGAGCCGTCCATTCAATAAACAGCTTACTTTCTTGCAGCAAACTTTCAATTATTTCGCCATTTGCTGCATTTTGACAGCGAGATTTAATTCGTGCCAAATTCGATGCTAAATTTCCCAAACGAATGGGTAGTTCGTCTCGCAAATAGCGTTCCTTTAAACTATTCCAATCTCTCATAATCCTCCTAGTAAGTTTTGAACGATCTGAGCAACTTGTTGTCGAATCATCGGATCTTGAATTTCCATCGAACGATTGTTCTGACGGGGACAGATATTGATTAGAGATTCATAGCCTACCTCTTGTGTCAGCGGATACCAATCTGCTCCCCAAATATCTACCTGCTTGCTCCCATTTTCTAGCAACACAGCTTCGCAATCAGCGTGAAGTTCTCCACCACGAGCCAAAATTCCCCGTTCGATTTTGGCAGATTGACGATAGCAAGATCCTCGGAGATATTGAAGCTGTGCAAGATAGTCCAACTCATGTCAGTATTTTGCCAAGCGCTACAATGCTTTTAGAGAAATATGAAGCAGCCCTGGTCCAGACACAGAACGAATGGGAGAAAGTTTGATAGTTTAATTTAGTCAACGGGAGAACAGCAATGGCATGGGTGTTTAGCTTATCGGTTGAATGTGGCACAAAGCAATCTGAAGCACAGCAATTTGCTCAATATTTCAATGAAATTTCCTGGGTGCTCTCAAACGGTAGACATTCCCAATGTCGGGCAGAAAGTTTTCAGGACATAGAAGAAAATTGGTGGTGTCGAGTTTGTCCAAGTGGCCTCAGTGAGATTGGAATTGACACTCCAGAAAGTGCTTATTTAATGACGGAAATAGGTATATTTTTCTATCAGAGTTTGCGGTTTGCTCCACCGTTTCGGTATGCTTTAGTTGGTATGGAAGTAGATGAGTTTAGAACCTACAGCGAATTGATTGAAGAGCCTGCCTTGGTTTTTCCGGGATTGGTTTTAGCTGAAGCTGTTTGGCAAGCAACGGGAGCATCTTCGGTTTTTCGATCGTTCTGTCTCGGATATGTTTGGAAGCCCTATGAAGGTGAAGTTTATAGACCACTACTAGCCTCGCCTGACCTAAAAAACAAGCTTGATGAATTGCTGAGGATGGGGTAAATCCTTTTAGTGGAGACATCGCCCCCCGCCTATCTAATTTACACCCAACAAACCCAATCAACTCAGTAGTTTTCCCGATCGCACCCTCAAATCTTTAGGCGGTTTTACTTGCCTTCTTCTTTTTTCGATAGCGCGATTCTACTGCTATTTGTTTCATAACCTCTATTTCCTCAAAATCGACCTGCATCACAGCCGTCTTAAACTCCAGACCCAAAACACAGCTAATTTCAAGGAGTTCCATATAACTAGCACCTTGATAATCTTTCTTCTCGTGTTCCTTAAGGCGTTCAGGGTCAATATCCAACCTTTCTGCTAGTTCTTCCACGCTGATTTTTGCTGCCATTCGAGCTTTAATTAAAGCATCTGATAGTTTATTGAAATTCTCAACTACAAGTTCGATCGGCTTACTCTTGTCCCACGCCATCAATCGTTCATATTCTGCTATTTCTTCGTGCAACTGATCCAAATGGCGCTGAATCGAACCTCTACCTGCATCCCATTTGAGAAAGTCCTTTCTTTTTGCTTCTTCATCCCGCTCCATTGCTGCTAGAGTTTTGTTGAATTTTTGAACCCAATCTTTGCTGACTCCGTACTCAAATTCATCTTTAATCACGGTTCCCACCTCATTAAATCGATCGCTATAATTCCTTTCGTGTTTTTGCCTCTGTCACTTTGAAAAAATTCAAAGGAATTTTCTCCGTAATTGCCTACAGGTTCGTCTGAGGGAAAAATTTCCCCTCGATACTTAGCTTTTTGGGCATTTCGATCCTGATGATTGAACAATCTAGGAGCATTGATTCTCAGATACTCCCTGTCTACAGTTTCTCTATCGTAACAAGCATCAAAATCATTAGGCTTATCTTTGCTGGTAACAAAACTACCATCAATATAGATAGTTCTAGCACCTGCTGCTTTTAATTGGGTCATTGCCAGTTTCAAGCCCAATATCAAGCTATCTCTTTTAAAATTAGTGCCAAATCTTTCCTCAAACTCCTCCCATTCGCAAAAATGAACTCCTGGCGGTAGATTGCCCTTTTCATCGAATTCTGGAATCACTTACTCACACCCATGCCACAAATTTCTTATTCGTCTTTCGATCGTACCACAGCGCTCGTTATAAACATACAGAAACCCGGCTGCTTCAAAACACCGGGTTTCTAAATATTGTTTCTGCATTTTCGAGTGATTAAGTTCCGCTCACGTAGGCCATCATTGGAGAACCTTGCTGCTGCTGCGCGATTTCCAAAAGGCGCTGAATCCGCTCCTCTGTCGGTGGGTGAGTGCGGAAAAGTGACTGCAAACCTTTAGTCGAAAAAGGATTGACAATCAGCAGCGGCGACATCGCAGGATTGCCGTGCATCGGAATTTCATGACCGATTTTCTCCAATTTTTGCAGGGCGTTTGCTAAACCGATGGGATTATTGGTAATTTCCACCGCACCGCTGTCGGCTGCAAATTCCCTCGTCCGAGAAATCGCCAATTGAATTACGGTTGCTGATAGCGGTGCTAAAATGATTAAAAACAGCAAACCAAACGGATTCGGGCCTTGTCTGCTATCCCGCGTCACCGGGCCGTAAAGCGCTCCAAAAGTCAGAATTCGCCCGACAAATGTAATCGCGCCAGCAATTGTTCCTGCAACTGCTTGAGTCAAAGTGTCGCGGTTGCGGATGTGCGTCAGTTCGTGCGCTATAACGCCTTCCAATTCTTCGCGGGAAAGCAGATTCATGATGCCTTCAGTAACTGCTATTGTCGCGTGTTTCGGGTCTCTTCCTGTGGCGAATGCGTTCGGAGATTGAGTGGGAACTACAAAGATTTTCGGTACGGGAATTTGGGCTTTTTCACTCAGCGATGCTACCATATCGTAGATTTCTGGTGCTTCGCTGCGGGCGATGGGGCGAGCGCGGTAAGCCATTAAAGCGGCCGTGTCGGAATAGTACCAAGAGCTAAAACTTGAGAAGGCGGCTAGGGCTAAACCGATGTAAAGTCCTTGCTCGTTGCCGATTAAGTAATAACTTCCTAAAACTAGAAGGCCGCTTAGGAGTCCTAAAAGAGCTGCAGTCCTGAGTTGATTTGTTCCTAGCATGGCGGGTTGAGGGCGATCGCTATTTTGATATTTTTGAGCTTGTTATTAAATTTTCATACTTGGGGGGCGATCGCGTCTCTATCTGCCGAAGTAACTTTGGTGGCAATAGTAGTATTTCACCTTTTCAGTCAGAAACTGGGAATGCCTCGGAAGGCTCTCTCGCCTGCTCTCAAGAGGCGGCATAGCCGCAGTATATGACATTTCCAGCCAGAACCTGGAAACCAGATTAAAAACAAAATAAACGCAGACAATCTTACATTCATCTGCGTTTATCTGCGTTTATCTGCCGTTGAATTCTCGAACCCTAAACCGCTTGCACTTGCTTTTCCTCAACAGAAACAGGTTCTTGATATACAGTTTGAGACTCATTAGCCAAAAACTCAGCCAATTGAGCTTCGATTTCATCCCGCACAATCTGGCGGTATTCGAGGAAATGCTCGTTGTGAGCACACACTGTCAAATAATGATCCCAAACCGCAGGATTGCGTCTGAGAATGCTGAACAAATGATGCCAGAACTTCCACCGAGTTTTGCGCTTGACTCCCTGACGCCACACCACAGTTAACAGTGCTCGCAAGTCTATCCAACTGGGAACTCGAGCAGGTATATTTGCTGTAGGTGCACCTAACATTAAGAAATGGCGATAAGTCCGGTCTAAATATTTCTCAGCATCGTACACTTCGCAGAATGCCTCGACATATTCGCGGGCAATATCTTCGAGAGGCCGCGTCGGGATAAAGTTCATCAAGGTAGTCTGGTTGAGGTTGCCAGATTTGTCGCGCAACCGCCCTTCTTTTGCTAGTCTGTGGGACAATGCAGTGTGCGGCAAAGCTTGCAGCATTCCAAAGGTTGTGCTCGGAATGGCTGCTGCTTCGGCAAACTTGACAATCCGCTGACCGGCACCGGGTTTTTCGCCGTCAAATCCGATGATAAATCCGGCCATTACTCGCAAACCGGATTTGGCAATTAACTCTACGGATTCGATCAGAGAATTGCGGGTATTTTGGAATTTTTTAGTCATTTGCAGGCTTTCTTCATCGGGAGTTTCAATCCCTAGAAACACTGCATTGAAATTGCAAGCAACCATCATGTCCATCAATTCTTGGTCTTGGGCTAAATCGATGGATGCTTCTGTGTTGAAGGTAAACGGGAATTTGTGTTCTTCTTGCCAGACTTTTAAGTCTTTTAGCAACAGTTTGACGCTGCGTTTGTTGCCGATAAAGTTGTCGTCTACCATGAACACGCCGCGCCGCCAGCCCAAGTTGTAGAGATAGTCTAATTCTGCTATCAATTGTTGGGGGTTTTTGGTGCGGGGTTTGCGGCCGTAGAGGACGATGATATCGCAGAATTCGCACTGGAAAGGACAGCCTCTGGAAAATTGAATTGACATTGAGTCGTAGGCGTCTAATTCCAGCAAATCGAAGCGGGGGATTGGGGTTGTGGTAACATCGGGTTTTACGCCGTCCGATCGATAAATTCCGCTTTTTTCGCCGCGCCCTATTGCTTCGACAAACATCGGCAGGGTGATTTCGCCTTCGTCGAGAATCAGGTAATCTATGCCCGCTGCTTGAGGTTCTTCGGGTACGGATGTCGGGTAAGGGCCGCCACAAGCTACGGATTTACCGCGCCGTTTTGCTTCGCGAATTATGTCTAGCAAATCTTCTTTTTGGACAATCATTGCGGAGAGAATAACGAGCTCTGCCCATTCCCATTCTGCTTCGGTGATTTGTCTGATATTGCGATCGACTAACTTAAATTCCCATTCTTGGGGTAAAATAGCTGCTACCGTTACCAAACCCAGCGGTGGCAGCAGCACTTTACGATCGACTAATTCTAGGATTTTCTCGTAAGACCAAAATGTTTTCGGAAACAGCGGGTAAACTAGAAGAACTCGCATTATATGTTAAACCTCACATCAGTAAACAACTTGCGATCGGGCTGGCGGGGCGTGAGAGTTCGATCGGCTCTCAAGACTTAATGTTAAGGCTAAAATTACGATCTTGCACTCGATCGAATATCTGGCGAGGGGT
>NZ_JANMZH010000390.1:0-22925 GCF_031383065.1 Microcoleus sp. OTE_8_concoct_300
ACGCTATGCACTCGAAGCATTTCGGACAGCCATATCTTTTAGGTTTGTGAAATGGTTGAACCAAAATTGGGACGTATTCTCCGCTTATAAAGCCAGTTTAGGCTTTGTTTGGGCTTAAAATTTGTTTAAGTCCCGTTAGCAAGTTACTTTTTCACTCGGGGGTAATCATAGCAATTTCAAAAAATCCTACTACAAACATTTGATCTCTTTACTTATTCCAATACCTGCGCCAGTGAAACAGATTCTCCCATAAATTGCGCGAAAAAGTATTGCTACCCAAGCGCTGCGACTCCCAAATAGCAGCAGTTTGACCGTTAATTGCCGAAAAACTTGACCAAATATAAGGAAGTTGGGCGATCGCCTCAACCTTCATCCCGTGACGCACAGCCAAAGCGATCGCGTGAATCAACTCAGCAGCTTGGGGCCCCACAATACTCGCTCCCAAAATCTCCCCGTTGCGACGCCCGACTATCTTACAAAAACCCGTTGTCTCCCCGCACATTTGAGCTCTTTCAACATTCTTGAAATATTCCCGACAAACAATGATATCGTCTCCAAAACGGCGCCTTGCTTGGGCTTCAGTCAAGCCAACCCTCGCCAACTGCGGGTCAGAAAAAATCGCCCAAGGAATCCCACGATAATCTATTTGAAACAGTGGCAAAAACAAAGCATTTTTCACAGCAATCGCAGCTTCGTAATTAGCGATGTGAGGGAACGGATAACCCCCAGCAACATCGCCGATCGCGTAAATGCGGCGATTAGTTGTTTGCAGCTTTTCATTTAAAATCACCCCGCGAGCGCTGAATTTAACCTTAGCCGCTTCGAGATTTAACGATGAAAAATTGTGCCCTCTACCGGCGGCCAGAAAAATCTCCTCAGCTTCGATCGCCCTTGGCCCAGCTTGAATCCACTTTTTACCCTCAATCACCCTAGCTTGAGTCACCTCAGTAGCAGTCAGGATCCGCACTCCTTCAGCTTCCATTCCAGCTTGCACCAAACCAGCAGCCTCCCGGTCTTCTTTAGCCAAAATGTGGGAACTTTTCACCACCAAAGTGACAGCAACCCCCAGCCGAGCAAAAGTCTGAGCCACTTCGACACCGCTGGGATCGGCGCCGATTACAGCCAAACTTTTAGGCAACTGTGGAAGTTTTGCTAATTCCCCGACTGTTTCCGAAGTAAAACAGCCAGCCGACGAAAGTCCTTCAATATTGGGAATCGCCGGCAGAGTTGGACAAGCTAGCAAATAACAGAGCGATCGCAATGAACGCCCGCCCGCAACAAAAGCCAAATCCGGTTTCGCCACAAATTCGCCGCTGCCAAAAATAACATCGACCCCGCGAGCAGCCAAAACGTCGAGAGAATCAATTTCTGACAAGTTAGAAACAACACCCTCGGCCCACTTTAGAACGCCGTCAAACCCCAATTCGATCGGCATCGAGGAATTAGCGACTTCCCAGCGAACCCCCAACTGCTGGCGGGTTATCTGCTGGGCAAAACGAGCAGCCTCCCTCAAAGTTTGGCTGTATCTCAAACCAAGGTCGATCGACTCTTTCCCCCCTGTCGGCAAATCTTGCCCGCTGGGGGGTTCCACCAAAGCAACGCGGGCCGGGAAATTAGTTGCAGTCAAAGCAGCATAGCGTCCGGCCGGAGTTCCACCAATAATCACTAAATCATAGTCAAGCATAAATAAAGAAGTCAGTAGTCAGTAGTCAGTAGTCATTAGTCAGTAGTCATTAGTCATTAGTCATTAGTTAGTAGTTTAGGACGATCGGCGGGCGGGGTCAGAAACCCGGTTTCTTCCTAGATATTTCGCTGCAAAACCCAAGATTTATCAGAGAAACCGGGTTTCTTGGGGATGTCCGCTCAAAGTACCAATAAAATCGGTTTGTCAACTTTTATTGGTTGTCAACTGACAACTGTCAACTGTCAACTGACAACTGACAACTGTCAACTGTCAACTGACAACTGTCAACTGACAACTGTCAACTGACAACTGTCAACTGACAACTGTCAACTGACAACTGTCAACTGACAACTGTCAACAGTCAGCTAACGAATAACTTCGGCAAGTCCAGCAATCAGCCGCATATTTTCAGCCCTTGAGCGCACAGCCACCCGAAAAAACCGATCGCCCAACTCAGGAAAACTCAAACAATCCCGAATCAAAATTCGGTGTCGTTCCAACAGACTTTTTTGAATCAAAGAAACCGACATCGACGACTCAACCAACAAGAAATTAGCCGCCCCGGCAATTGGCTGCAAACCCGGTAAATTAGCCAAACCCTCAAATAGCTCTCGGCGAGCAACAGGCAGCCAATCCCAAGTTTGCCGCTCAAACACAGTATCTCGCACCACAGCAGCAGCAGCAGCAGCAGCCAAAGCATTCACAGGCCAAGGATCGCGCAGTAACTGCCAGCGGCCCAGAATGTCGGGATGGGCGATCGCACAGCCCAACCGCAGTCCCGGCAGAGAATAAAATTTAGTGAGCGATCGTAAAATCACCAAATTCGGAAACTCCTCAACAGCATCGATCAAAGTTTCCTGCTCCCAAGGCGGTAGAAAGTCCATAAAGGCCTCATCCACCACCACCATACCTAACTGCTTCACATAAGGCAAAATCGCCTCCCTAGCAAACAGCAAACCCGTAGGATTGTGCGGGTTGTTCAGGAGCAAACCTCTCTCGGCATCGAGAGCAAGAGGAACCGAGAGACGGAAAGAAGGGGAGACAAGGGAACGGTTAGAAACCGACAAATCATCCGTTACTAACCTGCCAACAGGCTCCGCGCCCAACAATTGGAGATCCAAAGGACATTTGAGCACCTTCGCCCCGAAAGCCGAAAGAGCTCGCGAGTAATCGCCAAAAGCCGGAGTCACCAAATAAGTCGCCTCCAGCTTCGACAAATCCCAAGCCGCCCAAGTCAACAATTCCGCCGAACCATTCCCCGGCAAAATCCAATCCGGGTCAACATTCAAAGCCTCACCCAAAGCAGTCCTGAGCTCTCCATAATCCGGGTCTGGGTAAGCCGTCAGACTGCTCAAGTGTGCTTGAATCGCATCCAGGGCCGACTCAGGAGGGCCCAAAGGACTGATACTCGCAGAAAAATCGAGAATAGCAGAGGCAGGGCAGCCTGCCAGTGCGGCTGCCCAAGCTAAATTCCCACCGTGTACAGGTCTAATCAAGACTCAGTTCGCCAGCTATTCCGCGTTTTTCGGCGGTGCAACTCTGTCCTTAAACAACTTCCCTGCGGAAAATGCAGGAACTCGGGTTGCTGGGATTTCCATCTTGTCGCCAGTTTTGGGATTGCGACCCTCGCGGGCTTTGCGTTCCCGCGATTCAAACGAGCCAAAACCGACCAGCGTCACCTTGTCGCCGTCGGAGACAGCTTCCATGATTGCTTCCAAGGCTGCACTCAAAACAGCATCTGCCTGTTTTTTAGTGACACTAGCCTTTTCCGCCACTACATCAACCAATTCACCTTTGTTCATTGCGCACTCCTTCAGGGTTTGCAAAATACGTCAAACAGAGTTCAACTATTAGCTGTGAGTTATCAACTGCATAGGGGTGTGGCTTGGGAGGTTTGGGTGGTTCCCTGTGGCTCCTGTCCGCTTCCCCAATTCAAAACTCCTGCTGAATACTAATTACCCTAGGGTAATTGGTCAGAAAAGGAATTTTTGTTTCTAATTGCTGAAAACCCCACAGCATCTAATTTTCACTGCATTATTCTAAAGTCTTGCCGACCGTTATGGATCGGTGGAACCTTTAATTTATATGGATTTGCCAACTTTTTAGAATTAATACCCAAAATTAGGTAAAAAAATACCACTTTGGAGAGAAGATTTCTCGCCTCGGTGGATTTGAGATAGAGAAATAAGCTGAAATGGAAGTAATAAAGTGTCACTTGTCAAGGGCTAAAGAAAAAAACTTTCCCTTTAGCTTTGGGCCTTTCCTCGCTTGGGGCCCAGGGGCAGGGCTGTTGCATTCTCCCGAAACCGCCAGGGGCTGTTGCATTCTCCCGAAACCGCCAGGGACTTCAGTCCCTGTCTCATAGCTGAAGTCGTCTGAAGACGACTGAAAGAGTCATTTATAGTCCTCTTGCACAGGACTAATGAGTTCTTTAGTCCTCGCTTAGGGAGGGCTTTAGCTTTGAGGCAGGGGTTTTAACCCCTGTGGGACTGTCGGACCCAGGGAAAGAGCGTTAAGTTGACACCGAGGCCCTCTTCCCACTTGCTTCGCTCTACTGTCTCGGCTGGATCGGCTGACTGCGCTGCAACAGTTGGCGGGCGTCGGGACTGATGTTGTTTTGGTAGCCAAAGTTCGATCGATCGCTATCATCCAAAATCTGCGGAGTCAGCAATACAACCACTTCCGCGCGCTGGTTGACCTTAGTAGACCTCCTGAACAGGGAACCGATTATCGGCAAATCTCCTAAAATTGGCACCTTTCTCGCTTCTATCTGTTCATTGTCGCTGATAATCCCGGAAACAATCAAAGTCTGACCGTCCCGCAGGCGAATTAGCCCGGATTGCAAAGAGCGCTCAGTAAGCAGTCTGATC
This sequence comes from Microcoleus sp. OTE_8_concoct_300, assembly GCF_031383065.1. NCBI lineage: Bacteria > Bacillati > Cyanobacteriota > Cyanophyceae > Oscillatoriales > Microcoleaceae > Microcoleus > Microcoleus sp. OTE_8_concoct_300. The sequence goes on from NZ_JANMZH010000390.1 coordinate 4,555, forward strand.
TGATTGGTGCCAGCACCGGTAGTGACGAGGTTTTGAGGTACGCCAATTCCCCTGATAATCGGGTTCACCCGCAGAGAGACAAAACCGTTGTCGTCCACCCGATCAATTGCCACCCCCAACTGCAAACCAGCCTTGTCTTTGACTGCCGTCACCGTTGTGTTACTTGTATTTCCGGTAGTCTGCGTTTGCGACGTGATGTTACTAATCACCTCTTCAGTAATATTCACATTGGCCGTTTCCCCTTCTTGGACAACCAGAGTCGGATCTGTCAGAATTTTGGCATTACGGGTGAGAATCTGTGCCTGCAACGTAGACAGGAACCTCCTCGGATACTGGAACAGCGGGAACTGACTGAAAGTTGCCTCTCCGTAACTCGTTATCGCTCCCGTTGTGAAGTCTGTTTCAAACACCTCGTAATTCTGAACCCCAACTCGCGTGGGATCCTCAGTTATGGGAGCTATCGGTTGCACGAACAAGCCGCCGCCAGGAGCTGTTAGCGGTATGGTAAGTACCCTGCCGTTTGGATTGAAGAAAGGCGGTTCTGCTGCAAGAGGATTCCCGACGATCGGGCGACCGAAGAGACCTGGATCTGTGCCAGGGGCAGGGACAGGGGGCGGATTGATGCCACCAAAATTGAGACTTGCCGCCCCGCCGTCATTGACGAAGAAATTGTTATTAATTCCGAAAGAGAAACTGCCGTTAGTGAAGTTGTTTCCCGTCAAGTTGATATCGATCACCTTGACGTTGACAGCCACTTGACGGCGGCGCAAATCTAGCTGCGTCAAGAAAGCCACAGCCATGTCAACTTTGCGCGGATCGCCCACCAAAGTGATGGAATTGAGCCTCGCATCGGCCAGCACCGACAGTCCCCTCAGCAAGAGCGGCCCGGTGCCTTGGGTAGCGCCGATCGCCTTAATGTCGGGTTCCCTAATTTCCACATCCCGCGCCGCATTTCCCTGGCCCACGGTTTGAATCGTGATCCGAGTAATCGGCAGTTGAGTTTCCGCGCCTTGAGCGCTCAAAAAGTTAGCTGCATCCGTAGACCGAACTTGATTGAGCCGCAAAGTCCGAATGATAATATTGCGCGAGTCGATCGGCAAAGTAGCGCCCACAAAAATCGTCCGCCCGACGCGGTTGGCTTGCAGTCCGCTGAGCCGCAGCACGTAGTTGAAAACATCTTGCACCGACTCATTTTCGATGTCCAAGGAAATCTTCGGCCCTTCATCGGAGCCTGCAGCTCCCGGTGCGGGCGCCGGAGCGGGTTGGCCGGGCCCGGCAGGGGCCGCGCCACCTGTTGTAAAAGCGATGTTCAATCCCGCAGCCCGAGCCAGCAGAGCTAAAACGTCCCGCACTGGGGCATCCCGCAGCACCAAGCGGGGGATACGTTCTGCCGAACTCAGTTCAATATTTCCCACACCGGGGGCGATGTTAGATACCGCGATATCTCCCAAGGGCGGAGCAACTGCCCGCGGTTGGAAAGGCGCAGCCTGATTTGTCTGGGATTGAATTTCGCTGGGGAGGGGCGGGCGATCGTTCCTGGTAATAGTAACTTCGGGATTTGGCAGCACCACGCCTGGGTTTTGTGACGTGCGGACTTGGGGAGCCGGCCGGGGAGCTGTTTGGGTCAGCGGCAGTCCCGGAGGCGGCGGAGGTGGTGTTTGGGCAGACTGTGCTGTGCCGCCCACTCCGGCAACGCTGAGGACGATGCTTTGGCCTTGTCCCGGCACAATTTGTCCGTTGGGAACTCCGTTGGTACCCGCCACTACAACGCGGATGCTGTTAGCCTCTACCTGGCTGATTTCTACCGAAGAAATGCCCGGGGCGGGGTTATCTTGACGGAAGCTGTTGCCTTGTGGCAAGCGGAGCTGGGTGTTGATAATTGTGGCTTGGTAAGTATTGCCGTTATTGATTGCGAAAACTTGCGGGCGATCGCCCTTTTCGGTAGCCAGGACAATATTTACCCCATTATTGGCTTGACTGACTTGCACTCCTGTGACTTGAGTCGGCGCTGCCTTGACCGGAGCTTGGGCGAGCAGAACTCCTGCAACGCTGCCCCAGAGTCCTGCACTTAACCGTAGATGCTGTTTCACGTTCTCTCCTCCACTACACTTTGTTATTTGTTCCAGCCTTTTGTCGCTAGCTGCTTGCACTGACTGCAAGATTCTCGATTCGAGCCTTTTTGAAGGGAGAAGTTATGCCGTTTTCGATTTTCGATTTTCGATTTTCGATTTGGAATAACTGATGACATAAGGGTTAGCAGCTATCCTACAGTTACTTTACTTTTTGGAACTGCTATTAGAAGAAAATCTGTCGAATACCTAATTTCTGATTGCCCTATAAAAAATATTTTTCTGGCATTCAGAATTTTTTGACTTCTACCTTCAATCTTCAAACTTCAACCTTATGCCTTCTCCCGAATTGTAAAAGAGCGACTTTAGAACAATAGCTAATATCCGCCCAACTACCGCTACTTAGCACCGGGACTCGGAGCCGGAGTTGGCGGTTTTTCTTCTTGCTTTAATGGCAGCAGCGCGTGCAAGTCAAAAGCAGTTTTAATTATAGTTGGCGGCTGATCCACCGGGACTATTTTCCCTTTCACCAAATCCACTTGTATTGACGGAGGTGATGGTGGCAATTCAGATTTCAAATTTCTCACTACCAACAGCGACTGCATCAACTCCAAGTTACGCATAAAATTGCGGGTTTGAGCGAAATTGCCTTCAAACTCTACCTTAAATTTTTTGCGTCTGAGCTTGCCAACCAGGGACGGCCCGAAGGACGTATCCGCGAGAATATCTGGGTCTATAGCTACCGGCGCGCCCGTTGCGGCAGGTGGCGGAATCTCCGGCTCAAATTTAGTAATTTTAGCCTTGAGGTCGTCTCCTTGCACCCCGGCGTTGATTCTATTAACCAGTTGGGTCATGTCCAGCAAAAGCGTGTTGGCGCTGGCGTCGCTGGCAAACATTGCCGTCACGTTGGCCCGGCGCTGTTTTGCTTCTTCTTGCTTTGCTTCTGCTTCTGCCTTTTTTTGAATTTGAGCTTGCAATTGCTGTTGCGTTTGCTTGCTTTCGGTAATTTTTTGCTGGAATTCGCCGCCTTTTTGGAATTCTGGCAGTACGAACTGGTAGCCGATGCCACCGGCAATGACGAGGCCAAGTACCGCGATGCCTATTGCTTGGACTTGGGGCGTCAGCTTAATGCCGAATATTTCCTGAGTCCCTGTCTCTTCTTCTTGTTTCTCGCTAGAAATAAACTCTGCTGTCATTGTTTTTTCACCTCTGGTTTTTGTGGTTCTAGCACTCCTTTTTCTTGAAGTGTTTGTATCCGTATTGCTAGCCCGTCTGCTTGCTTGCTCCGCAGCTCGGGGAGCAACTCGGAGGCACCCGTCGGGCTGAGCGTTGTTTCAATTTTATATTCCACCACCTTCCGCAGTTGGGGAAGTTCTGCTGCTGCTGCGTTTTTGTTGCGCAGTTGTAATTGTGTGGGGTTGTCTTTTAATGTGGCCGCTACCAGTTTGGTATCGGTGTTGAGGAAGAAAGGAGAGCGCTGGACTAGCAGCATAAAGTCGTTAACTTGAGCAAAGGTACTGGCTATCCCTGAAATTTCAACTTTTGCTGGTTGCTGCGGGACGACGGGGGTGGGAGCAGCCGCCGGGGTGGGAGCAGCCGCCGGGCTGGGGCTGGCTGAAGACGGACTCGCCTCCGGGGAGGCGGCGGGAGTTGCTGCGGGGGGAGGGGGTGGTGCAACGGCGGAGGGAGTAGGGTCGGTTTGCTGGATTTTGGAAATTTGCACTCCCGCCGGAGTGCGGGCACTCAGGTCTTGCAGCATCGCCGACCAAGGTTTAATTTGGTCGAATACTCCGGCTAATGCTTTGTATTCGGCGGTAACTTGCTCGGTTTCGGCGTTGATGGCTTTGATGGTGTTGGCTTGAGTGTTTAAGGTTGCCAGTTCTTGGTCGAGGGTTGCTTGTTCTGTGGCCAAGTTGGTATTTTGATTAGTCGCCCACCACCAGGCGCCCATGACTGCGGCGTTGACGCCGAAGGCAAAGAGCAGCGCCCCAATTAGGGGCAGTTGGTCTTTGGCTCCACCGGAACTTTTTTTAGCTGAGCTTTTGGCTGCGACGGGTTTGTAGTCCGGACGGTCGTTGAGAAAATTAATATCTAGGCTGTACATGGCTTCACTCGATTTTATAGCAGAAGGTAGAAGGTAGAAGGCACCAGGTAGAAGGTAGAAGGTAGGAGGTAGAAGGAATAAGCAATCGACCGCTTATGTTTCAGCAATTAAGAAGGTCCTAACTGTCTTGGCTGTTGCTATAGATTTAAATTTGAAATTTTAGATTTTAGACAGAACCCAAGATTGCTGGTACAAGTGAAGGATTTATTTAGGGAAGAAAGAAACAACTTTTTGCCTTCTACTAAAGGAAGGGGCTGCTTCTACCTCAGATATATTCTACCTTTTACCTTCTACCTTCTACCTCCAATATTCTACCTTCTGCTTTCTGCCTTCTTCTTTTGGAAGGGGCTTTTACCTAAAATTCTCAAATCGGTTTTTCTCTCATCTAAAACTGTTAGGTCACATAACCTCCCTCAGTCCTAAACCTAGGGCGACTCCTAAACCTGCTCGCTGTTCTGGGGTAATCTCTTGGCTGATTTCGAGTCCTAGGGTTTCGATGGGATCGACTTGAGATGCCGGCAAGCTTAATCTTTGCATGAAAAATTCGTCGAGTTTGCCGATCGCAGCTCCAGGACCCGCTAGCAGCAGTTGCGCTACTTCGAGTTCTTCGCTCTGGTTGAGGTAAAAGTCTACTGAACGGCGCAGTTCGTCTGCTAGTTCTCCCAATACTTTAATCATCGCATTTGTGCCGGGATTGGCGTCTCCCGACACGCCCATTGTATCTGTGACTGGCAGGGTCATGCCTTGCAGTTCGGTGGTGTCTCTGGTTGGCGGCAGGTTCATCGCTTGGTTGAGGGCGGTCTGGATTTGGTAAGTGCCGATCGGGATGGTACGGTTGAACTGAGGTATGCCGTCCACTACTATAGCTAACTCGGTACTGTCAAATTCTATGTCGGTCAGGACGGCGGCTTCTTGGGAGGAAAATTGTTGCAGTTGGTCTTTGAGGGTGCGGATCAGGGCAAAACTGGTTACTTCTAGTACGTCTATATCCAGTCCGGCTTCTCTGAAGGTTTCGATGTATGTGTCGGTAATTTCTCTGCGAGTTGCTACTAGCACGACTTGATTTTTTTCAACGCCGTCGCCATCTACAAATAAGCCGATTTTTTGATAGTCTACGTCGGCGTCTTCTCGGGGAAACGGCAAGTAAAGTCCTGCTTCTGCGTTCATGTAATCCCGCAATTCTTCTTCGTTGAGTTCTGCTGGAACTGGGATTAAGCGGATGACGGCTTCGCGGCCGGGAATGGCTGTGGCTACTCGCTTGGCTTTGATTTTGTTGTCGGCGAGGATGGCTTTTATTAGTTCTGCCATTCCTGGCGGATCGACTATTTGTCCCTCTTGTACCATGTCTTCTGGAACTTCTATTGAGGCTAGGATGCCTAATTTTAATGTCTGAGCTTTCTTTTCGAGCTGAATGATGTTGATCCGGTCTGGGGCTATTTCGATCCCGATTCCTGGCTGGCGTTGGGAAAATAGACCTTTGAAAAAGTTAACCATGTGATTGGGTCGCCGCTAATTGCTATTTTTTTCTTTTGTAGTTGGCCAGCCTGATTCAGCGCACCCGGTGTTGGAGAATTGGTTTCCCACTGCCGAAAGAGTGCTGTAATCTCGGTATCCCGCCTGCTTCTGCGCAGATCCGTCTGTGTGGCGCGATAGCTAGTTCCGATTTTATGCTATCCAATTTACTTGACAATAGCTATTCTGCGGAGAATGTCAACAAAATCGGGCTCGATCGACCCAAAACCTCCCGATTCTGCACAAAAACCGACTCTCTCACTCGGGGGGCCCGGCTACAAAACTCTCTCTCACACTCGTGAGCGCTTGAAGAGGACGCTCGCTTTTTTGTCTAACGGTTCCCATTACTCTCAAATTTTATTCTATGAAACGTAAATCTTGGCAACTGTTTGCTGTTTTTGGACTGGTGGGGCTGCTGCTGGCGGCGGTGGTGAGTTGCGGCAAGCCGGCTGTTAATTCCCAGGCAAAGAATACTGAGGAAATCGAGTTCTGGACTATGCAGCTTCAACCTCAGTTTACTGAGTATTTCAACAAGACGATCGCCGGTTTTGAAGCCCAAAATCCGGGGGTGAAGGTGCGCTGGGTGGACGTTCCTTGGTCGGCGATGGAAAGCAAAATTTTGGGGGCGGTTTCGGCGAAAACTGCGCCGGATGTGGTTAACCTCAATCCCGATTTTGCTTCGCTGTTGGCGGGACGCAATGCTTGGCTGGATTTGGACTCTCGGGTGTCGCAGCAAGTTCGTGAGCTCTATCTCCCAAATATCTGGAAAGCTAGCGTACTCGACGGCAAGAGTTTTGGCATTCCTTGGTATCTCACGACTGGGGTAACTATTTACAATACGGAGTTGTTGAAGAAGGCTGGAATTCCTAAGCCTCCGGCTACTTATGCCGAGTTGGCACAGGTTGCCAAGCAGGTGAAGGAGAAGACTGGTAAGTTTGCTTTTTTTGTGACTTTTGTGCCGGAAGATTCGGCGGAGGTTTTGCAATCTTTCGTGCAGATGGGCGTGCCTTTGGTGGATGCTCAAGGCAAGGCGGCTTTTAATACTGCTAAGGGCAAAGCTGTTTTTCAGTATTGGGTTGATTTGTACAAGGGCGGACTTTTGCCGCAGGATGTTTTGGTGCAGGGACATCGCAGGGCGATCGAGCTTTATCAAGCTGGGGAAACTTCTTTGTTGGCTTCCGGGCCTCAGTTTTTGAAGGCGATTTCTGAGAATGCTCCGAGTATTGGTGCTGTTTCGGCTGCTGCGCCTCAAATTACGGGGGAAACAGGCAAGAAGACTGTGGCGGTGATGAATTTGGTTGTGCCCCGCGACAGCAAGCGCCCTGATGATGCTGTCAAGTTTGCTCTGTACGTGACTAATTCTCAAAATCAGTTGGCTTTTGCTAAGGCTGCTAATGTTTTGCCTTCTACGGTTGAGGCTTTGCAGGACGATTATTTTAAGAATGTTCCCGCTGATGCTGCTGCTGCCGATCGAGCTCGGGTTGTTAGTGCTTCTGGGTTGACTTCCGCCGAGCTATTGATTCCCCCTCTCAAGGATGTTAAGAAGCTGCAAAAGGCGATTTATGACAATTTGCAGGCGGCAATGTTGGATGAGAAGTCGGTAGATCAAGCTGTGGCTGATGCGGCTAAGGCTTGGGATCAAAGGTAGTTTTTAATTGAAGCTGGGGCGGGATTTTTTTTGATCTCGCCTCTTGCTTTTAAGGTTGAATTGTCCAGTCTTCCTGCACTAAACCAGGCACTTGCGAAAAATCTCGGTGGTTGCACGTAACGAGGATAGCATTATTAGCAAGTACAATAGCAGCAATCCGCAAATCTTGCGTGCCGATGCGTATTCTTTGACGACGGAACTCAGTGTAAATAGTGGAAGCATTCTGGTCAAATTTCAGAATGTTGAGATTTTTGAAATCATCTAATGTATCCCATAAGTTGGTGTAAGCCAATACTAATTTGTCCGCTTGCGAAGGTACTGAAGCCTTTCTGATCTCATTGAACCAGCCGCGAATTGCTTCCTCTACGGTTACGATAGTTAAAGCAAGGTTTTCTGCGTTATCCTCGACCCGCTGCACCATCATTGGATGATTCTTTTGCCAATGGGAGAAACAATCCGTATCAAGTATGTATCGGCTCATTTGGTCTCAACCGCAGCGTCAATTTGACTGTAATAAGCTTCGGTTTCTGCATCGAGTTCGCGGCGATATTCTTCTATGTGTGCCAATACCTCATCGTATTGCGGATCGTTTTCATACTTACCAGCTAACCTCACCCAAGGATTGTTCGATCGACTATTCGTGAGTTTGACAGAGACGATTTCAGCTTCGGCTAGCTGGGCATTTACTAATTCGTGAAGGTTTTGCAGTGCTTGCGATCGCGTCTCGCCAAAAGCTTTACATTCGGGCCATCCCAGCAACGCTGCACTGACTGTTTTGTCTGATTCGTTTTTAATGATTATGTGATAAGTTGAGCTGTCGAGGTCGCCCCCAAAGTTAGTGCGATCGGCTGCGCGAATGTCGCAGGTAGCGTTACCTGTTAAGAGTGTTTTTGTCTTGACTGTCTGCTTGGTATTTTCCTGGGCTGGCTTTTCTATTGCTGGCTTGATAAGCGACTCAACTGCTGTCTTGTTTTGCTGACGCTGCTTGATTATGTTTCGCCTGAAAAGCTCGTCAAATAGTAAAGTTTGCTCTTGGGCTGGCAAAGCTTCTATATATTCAATTAGCGTTTGCACCGATATAAGGCTGCTCATAAACTTCTATCTCTAAATTTTTCTAAACTCACTTGTATTGTAACAAAAATTGGGCATTGGGCATTGGGCATTAGGCATTAATCTTTTTTGATCTCGCCCCTTGCTTTTTTATACCACTTGACGTATTATTAAATAATGGGAATCTGTGCCGCCATATATAAGCATATATAAGCTTTTAAGTTATTATCGAATGATGAAATTACCGCCTCTTCACAACGCGGAGTCCGAGGAGAACTCTGGATAAGTCAATCTCGACTATTTTAGAGGTAAATGTTTGTTGATAAGAACGATCGCTCATCCCAGAAACCGAGTTTCTTTATCCCGTGCGATCGCCTTTCTCAATTCAGCTTGATTGCTGATTTGTAGGAATATATAGCAATCCTAAATGAGTCATAAATTTTTTACCCCACCCCAGCCCTCCCCTTGCTAAGGGGAGGGAGTAAGAAATTCACAAATGATTTAGGATTGCTATAGCCTGAATCCCTCAAATATTCAGAAATTTGACTCGTGTTAAAATCAAAGCTTAGCTCAGAATAGGAGAAAATTCTTATGTCAGCGATGACACTCAAAGATTTAAACCAAGTTCAAACCCTTTTTTCCGAAGCGGGTTTAGATTACAAAATTGAACTAGAAGACGGGAGACTTTCAATTGTGGGACCATCAGACATCGTATCCAGTGAAATCAGCAGTATTTTGATTCGCTTACTGGGTAACTGGGTTTATCCCCGTCGCTTGGGGAGAGTCTTTGACTCCGCAGGCGGTTTCATCATGCCGGATACGAATGTCAAAGCACCGGATGTTTCTTTTGTGCGCGCCGCCCGCTTGCGCCAAAGTCCGCGTTATTTTGGAGAACTTGTCCCCGATTTGGTGGTTGAGATTAAATCTCAGAGCGATCGCATTAAGCCTATAGAAACCAAGGTTTTGAAGTTTATAGAACTGGGTGCGATCGTCGGAATTCTGATCGATCCTGATGAAGAAACAGTGACTATTTATCGCTCTACAGGTGAACCGAGTGTTTTAGGGAATGGCGATATCTTAACAGTAGCAGAACTTTTTCCCGGTTGGGAATTGCCCGTTTCGGAATTGTGGCCTCCTATCTTTACTGAGGAAGAAACACAATTCTGATGCGTTTAAGCTTGGGATTGTTGTTGTTGCAGAAAATAGCCGACGAGATAAAGAGAACCGCAAAGGATTGTTAGGTTGTCGCCTGCAACAGCAGCATCTAAAGCTGTTGTTAAGTCGGGGAAGGCTTGACAGAGAGTTAATTCGGGGCAGATAATTTGAGCGAGGGCTGCTAATTCTGCAGGAGATGATGAGTTTGGATCGGGTACGGGTACTAGGTAAAGCCGATCGCCCTTTTTGAGTAATGCTTTCAAAATATCATCGCAGTCTTTAGTCGCAAGAATGCCGATTACCCAGTTAATCGGTGACGGGTGATTGTTCAGGCGATCGACATATTCACGCAGGGCGATAGCTGCGGCGGGGTTGTGCGCGCCGTCAATTAATATTTTGCGGTTTTTCCAAGTTGTCTGCTGGAGTCTTCCGGGCCATTGGGTTTTGGCGATACCGTTTTCGATGGCGGTTGGGGAAATTTGCCATCCTTGGTTTTGGAGAGTTTGCAAAGTTGCGATCGCAATTGCTGAATTCATTAGTTGAATTTTTCCCAGCAGTGGCAAATGATATTTTATTTTAACCGCATTTTGATTTAACTGATATTCTGCGAATCCTTGTCCTAAATCTCTTGCTGGTTTTACCCAAGTTGCCGGACAGTCTAATTCTTGAATGCGTTTTTCTACTACTATTCTAGCTGATTCTGGCAATTCTCCGATCACTGCCGGACATTTTGCTTTAAGAATTCCGGCTTTTTCCCCAGCAATATCGGCGACGGTGGGGCCGAGTATTTGCCAGTGTTCAAGACTGATAGAAGTGATGACGCTAGCGAGAGGTGTTTCGCAAACGTTAGTAGCGTCTAATCTTCCTCCTAAGCCAGTTTCTATGACTGCAATATCTGCTTTTTGTTCGGCGAAATACAGCCAAGCTGCTGCGGTGATTATTTCAAATTGAGTCGGAGTTTCGGTGTTGTTTTGAGTAGCGGCGACAACTTGTTCTAGACACTGTTGCAATTCTGTTGGGGAAATCGGTTTTTGGTTGATGCAAATTCTTTCTGTCCAATCGATTAGGTGGGGGGATGTGTAGCGTCCAACTCGATAGCCTGCTTCTGTTAGTACGGAAGAGAGATAAGCGCAAACGGAACCTTTGCCATTGGTGCCGGCAATGTGGATAATGGGTACTTGTTGGTGGGGGTTGTCTAGTTTTTGGAGAAGTTGGTGAATTCTTTCTAGGCCGAGGTGGACGCCGAAGTGTTGGTAGGATTGGAGGATAGATTCTGCATTCATTGAGGATGATAAATTCTGTTTGTGTGTGAATTATATTTTTTTATTAACCGCAGAGGGCGCAGAGGGCGCAGAGTGAGAGAAGAAAGAGATAGATATCTAAGAAAAGAGAGGTTTATAATTGATTTATTGTATTTATTGGGGGTGAAAAAAGGTGGCTTTGGATATTATTTCTCTGTTTTCTGGTTGTGGGGGGTTGGATTTGGGTTTTCGCTTGGCTGGCTTTAATGCAGTTTGGGCGAATGAATATGATAAGTCTATTTGGGATACGTATAATTTCAATCATCCTGAAACTATTTTAGATCGCAGAGATATCAGAAAAATCAAATCTGATGAAATTCCCAACTGTATTGGGATAATCGGCGGGCCTCCTTGTCAAAGTTGGAGTGAAGCAGGGGCAAAACGGGGGATTGATGACAGTCGGGGTCAACTTTTCTGGGAGTATATCAGAATTGTGCGGGACAAGCAGCCTTTGTTTTTTTTAGCTGAGAATGTTAGCGGTATCTTGGCTCCCAGAAACAAGGATGCTTTCACTTATATATTATCGCAGTTTGAGGAAATTGGGTATCGGGTTTCGTACAAGTTGATGAATGCTAGAAATTTTGCTGTTCCGCAAGATAGGCAAAGGGTGATTGTTGTTGGCTATCGGGAAACTCTGGGTTTTGGTTTTGAGTTTCCCGAACCGGAAACCGAGGTTTTGACGCTGAAAGATGCGATTTTTGATTTGCAGGCGATCGCCCCTATGTCAGTTAAGGGTAAATTAGATAATTATCACGATTATGTCCCAAATCACGAATGTGCGGATTTGGGGTTTTCGAGCATTTATATGTCGCGGAATCGAGTGAGAAGTTGGTCAGAACCTTCTTTTACTATTCAGGCAAGTGGCAGACACGCACCTCTCCATCCTCAAGCTAGTAAAATGATTTTGGTTGGCAAAGACAAACGCATTTTTGACCCCAATTCGCCTCAGCCTTACCGTCGGCTTTCTGTGCGAGAGTGCGCGAGAGTTCAGACTTTCCCGGATGAGTTTATTTTTAAGTACAATTATATTGCTGATGGATACAAAATGGTCGGCAATGCTGTTCCTGTGAATTTGGCTAGAGTTTTGGCAAGTAAAATTTTTGAGGATATTGTCATAGGGCATAGGGCATTGGGCATTGGGCATAGTCATGGGTGTCAACTTAAGCCGACCACCTGCGAGTCCGCTAGGGAATGAATTCCACGGGGCTTTTAGCGAAAGTCCTCGCTATGAAGACTAATCTCAAATCCCGTTGACATCAGAATTATTCATCTCTCTCTTCTCTTCCTCTGTGTCCTCTGTGTCCTCTGTGGTTTCATCATTCCGAATTATCTGTCATTGAAACTTGGTTAACTCGCCAAGGTTTTGCCCAATCGCATTTGTCCCGCGAATATGAGACAAGGGAGAACCTCCGTACAAAAAGCTATTCAAGCTAACTTGATAATTTTGTTGAACTGCTAAATCTAGCCACAAATTGTTAATCGCATCTCCGGGCTTGTAGCCGGGAATGTTGTGCTGATAGTAAGGAAAACTGTCTATACAAGTATTGAAAAAGTTCTTGCGACCGCAATGCTTTAAATACTGATATCGCGGTTTGAATTCTCTTTGATTTTCCAATACTGTATATATAGTATCTGCGAGAGATTCCGGGTCGAATTTGGCGTAAAGACCCGCACCTTCGGGGAAAACTGGCGAGTTTCCTCTAGCGTATTGGTTGAATTCTTCAAAACAAATTACTGGTACGTTGCAACTCATGGCTTCGGTAATGCCCCGGTTTTTTCCTTCGAGAAGGGAACCGAGGACGAATGCTTGTGCTCGCGAATAATATGTAGGGATTTCGCTGTAGTAGTCAACTCTCGGCACTAAGTTAATGTAGTCGGACGGATTGCCTAAAATTGCCTCGACTTGTCGCCATTCTTTTAATGCGTACTCGTCGAGAGTATTCAGGTTGCTAGCATCAAATTCGTGGCCGCTGACTACTGTTAATTTTATAGGTTTTTGCGGATATTTTTGGCGGTAAACTTTTAAGGCTTTGGCTATGATTGGCAAATTTTTTTCTTCGGAGAGTCGGGCGACGGCGAGGAGGTCGATGTCTTTGGCGGGGACGTTGCGCGGGGAAATTAAGTATTCGTTGATGAAGTCGGTGTCTTGCAGTGGTATGATTGGTTTGTGTGCGCGATCGGGATAAGTTTCGCGAAACCATTTATCTCGCTGCGGGTTTTTGTATAAACTCGAGTAGGCGTCAGCTATGGGGGCCCAGGAATAGGAGATTCCGGGGGAATAGGTGAAGGAGAAAAATACTGAGGAAAGTTGGGGAAATAGTTTGTTGATGACTTCGACTGCTTCGCTGAAGTAAATTCCTTTGATGAAACGCCCTTCGTAAAACAGTGGGGGAAGCAAGACGTAGAAACTGACGGTATCGAAGCGGTGGGGTTGGTCTTCAAATATCTCCCAGCTAAAGGCGTCTAAGTCTGCATAAATTTCGGCGATTGGTTTGTTGATGTGGGGGTTGCGTAAATATGGTTTTTGTCGATCGTAGTTTCCGCGTACCATAGAAGTTTTTTGGTATTATTGTATAGCAATGTTATTTGTTGTGTGAACAAGATTTTTTTATGAACCGCAGAGGGCGCAGAGGGCGCAGAGGAGAAGAGAAGAGAGATATTCACGATTCATCTAAGGGTTGTTCTAGTGATTCATTGTCGCCAATTGTGAGGGCGAGTTGGTAGATTTGGCGCCGGGGGAGGGATGTTTGTTGCGCTAGCTGGCGGCTGGCTTGGGAACGACTTATGCCTTCTGCAATTAATGTTTGCAATTCTGCTTTGATGGCGTCTTCGGAAAATATTGGTGTGGCTGTTTGGATTCCGGCTATTACGAGGGTAAATTCTCCCTGGGGCTCGCGATTGGTGTAAAGCTCGATCGCACTTTCTATGCTACCACGCCAAAACTCTTCGTGCATTTTAGTTAACTCTCTCGCCAGCACAATCTGTCTGTCGCTTCCCAAACTATTTGCTAAATCTTGTAAAGTTTGTCGCAATCGGTGCGGAGATTCGTATAATATTATAGTGCGGGATTGTCTTTGCAAAGCTTCTAAACTCTGTTGGCGTTCTTGACCTTTCACGGGTAAGAAACCTTCAAATACAAATCTCTCTGTGGGTAATCCTGATGCAGTTATGCCAACAATGCAGGCGGTCGGGCCGGGAATCGGAATAATGTTAATATTAGCATCGGCGCAAGCTTTGACTAACTCGTATCCGGGGTCAGAAATTCCCGGCATTCCGGCATCGGTGACGAGGGCGATATCTTTGCCTAAATGCAGTTTGTCGATGAGTTCGGGAAGTCGCTGATGTTGGTTGTGTTCGTGATAGCTGATTTGGGGAGTTTTGATTTGAAAATGGTGCAAAAGTTTGCCTGTATGGCGGGTATCCTCGGCGGCGATGAAGTCTGCTGTTTGCAAGATTCGGATGGCGCGAAAGGTCATGTCTTCCAAGTTGCCGATCGGGGTTCCTACGATGTAAAGTGTTCCTGTATTGGGATTTGCTTGCATTTTAAGATTGGGATTTTTTAAGGATGGGACACGGGCGGGACGCCCATGCCACAGGCCCATGCCACACATTTAAGAAGATATGAAAACGGGATTGTTTTTGGGATTGGCGACTTTAGATTTAGTTTATTTGGCCGAGAAGCCTCCGGGTGAAAATCAGAAAGTTGTTGCTTCTGATTGTACCATTGCTGCGGGCGGGCCGGCGGCAAATGCTGCGGTCACTTTTAGCTATTTGGGGAATGCGGCGGTATGGGCTGGCGTTTTGGGTACTCACGCGATCGCCCAATTAATTCGTGCAGACTTAGCGGAGTATAATCTCAGGATAATTGATTTGGAACCCGGGCGATCGCACTCGCCGCCAGTTTCCTCGATTATTGTAACTGAAGCAACGGGCGATCGATCTGTAATTTCCATCAATGCTACTAAATCTCAGGTTGACCGTCAAGCAATTAACCAAGATATTTTAACATCCGTTAATATTGTACTGGTTGACGGGCATCAAATCGCAGCCAGCCAAGAAATTGCTCAACTTGCCCACTCAAAAAACATACCAATTCTCCTCGACGGCGGCAGTTGGAAACCCGGATTAGAAGAAATATTACCTTTTATTGAATGGGCTGTATGTTCGGATAACTTTCATCCACCCAACTGCTACAACTCCGAACAAGTCTTTACTTACTTGTCAGCAGCCGGAATTTCCAATATTGCCATCACTCGCGGCGAAAAATCAATTTTATACCTCAGCAATGGCACTTACAGCAGTATAGAAGTACCTCAAATTAAAGCCACAGACACTTTAGGCGCTGGCGATATTTTTCACGGGGCTTTCTGTCACTACATTTTGCAAAATAACTTTACAGATACTCTCACCGCAGCAGCTAAAATCGCTTCCAAATCCTGCAAAAGATTCGGAACCCGCGGCTGGATGAATAAGGGTTAATTTTAATTAAAAATTAACCCAAGTCTCCGGTAAAAACCTATTCCAACTAGAAAAGTTGAACAGACAACACTTGTTAAGTTAAAATCCTAATAACAACCTTGACAAAAATTATCAACACCTTCCCTCTCTTCCTTCGCGCCCTTAGCGCCTTCGCGGTTCGTTAAAATTGCTATATTAGTCAAACAACCTCAAAATACCCGAATCATGTCTGACACCCAACCCCTAACTATCACCCTTCCCCCTTTGCGGATTACCCTGACAGAACAACAACAGGTTAACCTAGAATGGCTGACACAAAACCTACAAAATCTACTCACCCCAAGCAAACAAGAAGTCCCCGACAATCTGAAACAGTGGGTGGCGACCAACAAATTATTAAATCAACCCGACGCAGACATCATTCAAGCCCTAGTAAGTAGCGGCATAGATGCGGAAACAGCCACCGCAGAAGTTAGGGAAATATCCTCTCATCCCTACTTCCAAGCAGGTAGCCAATACGTGCAGTTATTGCAGAAACTGGAATCGCACCTCAGGATCAACAATCAATTAGCTGCACTCTCTTCCAAGTTTGGCACAGTCGAACGCAAAAGCAGCCTTTCCCGAGAGTATTTTCTCGAAAATTACTACGCAAAAAATACTCCAGTAATTATTACCAACATCATGCACAACTGGAAAGCATTGCAGTTGTGGACGCCGGAGTATTTGCAAGAAAAATATGGCAATGCAGAGGTACAAATTCAAGCCAACCGCAACTCCGACCCGAATTACGAAATTAAGATAGAAAATCACAAAAAAACTGTTTTTTTCCGCAAATATATAGAGATGGTGGTCAATGGCGGGCCTAGCAACGACTACTACATGGTTGCTAAC
Organism: Microcoleus sp. OTE_8_concoct_300; assembly: GCF_031383065.1. Classification (NCBI taxonomy): domain Bacteria; kingdom Bacillati; phylum Cyanobacteriota; class Cyanophyceae; order Oscillatoriales; family Microcoleaceae; genus Microcoleus; species Microcoleus sp. OTE_8_concoct_300. The sequence goes on from NZ_JANMZH010000390.1 coordinate 20,743, forward strand.
AACCAAACTCTGGAAAGAGAGGAATTTAAACCGCTATTTAACGACATTGAAATATTCCCAGAATACCTCAATCCCGCCGATACAAAAGGCAGAGTTTTCTTTTGGTTCGGACCCAAAGGCACGATTACACCGCTGCACCACGACCCAGTTAATTTAATTTTAGCGCAAGTATCCGGTCGCAAACTAATTAAGTTAATTTCTCCCCAACAAACACCTCTGCTTTACAATCACGTGGGCGTTTTCAGCAAAGTTGACGGCGAAAATCCCGATTACGACAAATACCCGCTTTACAGAGATGCGAAAATTATTGAAGTGATTTTAGAACCGGGAGAAGCTATTTTTATTCCTGTTGGTTGGTGGCATCATGTAAAATCATTGGATGTTAGTATTTCGGTTTCGTTTACTAATTTTGTGTTTCCCAATTATTATGAATGGAAATATCCTCATATTAATTGGTAGAGAATAGTTGACAGTTGACAGTTGACAGTTGACAGTTGACAGTTGATAGTTGATAGTTGACAGTTGACAGTTGACAGTTGACAGTTGACAGTTGACAGTTGACAGTTGACAGTTGACAGTTGACAGTTGACAGTTGACAGTTGACAGTTGACAGGTGTCAGTTGATAGCTGTTATTAGACAACTTGCAAACACGAACATCTATCTGCGTTAATCAGCGTTTATCTGCGGTTAAAAATGAAAAATCTCGAAGAATTAAGCGAAATTGCGCGATCGATCGCCTGGAGTGCATCAGATATCCTACAATCCTATTATCGCCAGGATGCCAACACTCCTAACCTCGACATCCAAGAGAAAAAAGATGGCCCCGTCACCGCCGCCGATGTCGCTGTCAATTCTTACATTCTCGACGAATTGCAGTCGGCTTTAGGGAATGCAGAATTTGGCTATCTCAGCGAAGAAACTTACAAATCTTATTTAGAAACTAACGGTAAAATTCCCTTACCTCAAAGTTGGGTTTGGATTATTGACCCTTTGGATGGAACGCGAGATTTTATTGACAGGACAGGGGAATTTGCCGTTCACATTGCTTTAGTATATCAGGGAAGACCGGTATTGGCAGTTGTGGCTTGGCCCGAACAGCAAAAGATTTATTACGCAATCCGCGATGCGGGTGCTTTTGGGGAAACTAGGGCCGGTTCTACGGTCAAATTGCAGGTTTCGGCGCGAAATATAGTGGCAGATTTATCTATAGTAACCAGCCGCAGTCACCGGGGCGATCGCTTTAATCAATTGTTACAAAAACTTCCTTGTCAAAATCAAATAGCTGTCGGTAGCATTGGCTGTAAAATTGCGACTATTGTGGAACAAAAGGCTGATGTTTATATTGCTCTTTCGGGAAAGTCTGCACCGAAAGATTGGGATTTAGCGGCGCCGGAATTAATTTTGACTGAAGCGGGCGGCCGATTTACTCGTTTTGACGGTTCTACTTTGCAATATAACCGGGGAGATGTGAGTCAGTGGGGGGGATTGTTGGCGAGTAATGGTTGCTGTCACGGGGCTATTTGCAGGGAAGCTGAGGAGATTTTAGCGGGGCTAGATGGGAATTTGAAGTAAGTACGTGAAGCGAAGCTATCCCGTAGGGAATCGCGCTTAAATAATTTGCTATATTAATAATATCATGATGTGGCAAGATGTATGAGCGTTAAAGAACTTGAAACAGCAATTATGAACTTGTCGGTTAAGGAACTATCGGAGCTAACAGCTTGGCTGATAGAGTATCGCCAACAAGTCTGGGATCGGCAAATTGAAGAAGATTTGGAGGATGGGCGGTTAGATGCGCTACTTGAGGAAGTCGATGGAGAGTATGAAGCGGGATTGGCTAAAGTGCTATGAAGCATCTGACTTTACCGCGCTTTTGGCAGTGCTATCGCCAGCTACCTAAAGAAATACAAGCCTTAGCCGATAAAAATTACGAATTACTCAAAGTCGATCCCTCTCACCCTTCGCTGCATTTTAAAAAAGTTGGCAGGCGAAAGCAATTGCAATCGGTACGAGTAGGCGATAGTTACCGAGCTCTGGGAGTTGAGAAACCCGAAGGTATTGTCTGGTTTTGGATAGGGACTCATAGCGATTACGATGCAATATTAGCTCAGAAATAAAGTCCCCGATCGCCCTTGTGCATTTCATTTGCGATCGCCCTTAAAGATTCTAACGAATAACTTGT
>NZ_JANMZH010000405.1:0-24289 GCF_031383065.1 Microcoleus sp. OTE_8_concoct_300
TTGTTTTTGTGCGGGACTAAGTGCGTCCCATTTTTCCTTTTTTATCCAAGAGACATCGGGAGAACGATTTGCACCGCTGGGCAGTTTGAAGCAAGTTGAAGAATCAAAACAAATTCCCAGTTGGGTTTGTCGGTTCCAAATCACCAAATCCGCATTAATTTCTGAGTTATAACTTCCAGTTTCTCCTCCGGTAGGTGGCATGATGATTATTTCTCCTTTGGCGTTGCGTTCAAACTTGACATCTGGGTTTTCGCGACACAGTTGATAAAATTGGTCGTCGGTTATTTGGGCGATTGAGTTGAAGTTGATGGTAACTGCTATCATGGTATTTGATCAGGATGCGTTGGGATTTTTAAGCCACATAATGTATTTGAATGCGGATAAATGCCGAGCGATGCAGATGCTGTAAATATTATTGATGGAGGAAGGAGGATTTGAGTTGCATTTTTGGGGAGGCACTTGTGAGATCATTATATCATCTACTTATATAGCAATCCTTGCAGGAGTCATAAATTTTTTACCCCACCCCAGCCCTCCCCGCGAGTTCGGGGAGGGAGTAAGAAATTCACAAATGATTTAGGATCGCTGTAACTAGCTCTCAATATTTTTATAAAAACCTTTTTGCAGGAAACACTTACAGACATACCAATAATAAAACGCAATGTTGATTTCGCTAAACAATTTAGGTACTCCCTCTAGTAAACTGGAAAATATTTGGTTTTTTAAATTCTGGGAATCCACGCCGATCGCAAAAAACAACAAGCCCAAACCAGCTAACAATATTTGGTAGGGAGTAAACTGTAGTTCTCGCCGAAAAAACCATCCGTAGGATGACAAAACAACGGCGTACAAAAGACTTACTCCTAGCTTGGGAATTCCCACTGCTACCATATATACATGAATTCTGTAAATTTCATTTAGTAAAAATCCACCTGTTAACAACGCCGAAAAGAGAATAAATCGATTTTCTGAAGTGCGCGGTTGAATACTTTTAGCTAATCCATAGGTAAAACTACAAACAATGACTGGTACAGAACATAAAATCTGGAATGTTCGAGTTAACAAGGCGACATTGGGATTGAGGGAAAAATAAGGGTGAAAGAATAAATCGCTGACTTTTAAGCCGGAAAGTTGAGTAAAAATTATCAGCAGCGCCACTAGGAATAAGGATAAACAATTTAGTCGAACAACAAAGCGATAAATAGTCATAAGCAATTAATACCACAAATTAGGTTTACTGCTCAAATACAAAAAAATTATATCACCAATATCTCGGGATATTTTGCTAAACTTAATCAGGAGTGTAATCAAAACAAGGAGACAGTCATGCTGTCAGTGAAAGAAGCAGAATCGATCATTTTAAATTTGGCGCAACCCCTCGACAGTCAGCGGGATGTAGAAACTGTAGACTTGCTGGCAGCATTGGGGCGCATTTTGGCGGCACCCGTCACTGGTTCTCTCGATTTTCCTTATTGGGATAATTCAGCAATGGATGGGTACGCGGTGCGGTTTGCTGATGTTGAAAATTGTAGCGCCGAAAAACCAGCGGTACTCGAAGTAGTTGAGGAGATTCCAGCGGGATATCGGCCTAAAAGTACGGTGCAATCGGGGCAAGCGGCGCGAATTTTTACGGGTGCTATGATGCCAGCGGGTGCTGATACGGTGGTAATGCAGGAAGAAACGAGGCGAGAGGGCGATCGCATTTTTATCTTAATTTCTCCTGAAAAACCGCAAGCATTTGTCAGGCACAAAGGCGCTTTTTATCAAGCAGGAACAACTTTGCTAACTCCCGGTACAGTTATCAATGCCCCAGAAATGGCGGTGTTAGCAACTGCACAGTGCATTCAAGTTCCCGTTTATCGGCGGCTGCGGGTGGCTATTTTTTCTACTGGTGACGAATTGGTATCGCCTGATGAACCTTTGGCACCGGGGAAACTGGTAGACTCGAATCAGTATGCTTTGACTGTTTTGTTGGCCCAAATGGGATTTGAACCGATTCGATTGGGGATTGTTCCTGATAATGAAGATGCGTTAAACAAGGCGATATCTCGGGCTGTTGCGACGGCGGATGTGGTGCTTTCTACGGGGGGCGTCTCGGTAGGAGACTACGATTATGTCGAGAAAATTTTGGCAGATTTGGGAGGAAAAGTTCACATTAGTTGTGTGGCGATTAAGCCGGGGAAACCTTTAACGGTTGCTGAGTTTAAACGAGGTGAAAAAAATGATGATTTGCCGAGTTTGAGTTCGGATTGTCTCTATTTTGGTTTGCCGGGAAATCCGGTTTCGGCTTTAGTCTGCTGTTGGCGGTTTGTTGTGCCTGCTTTGAGAAAGATTTCTGGGCTTGGCCCGGATGCTTGGGGGCCGGAGTTTGTGCGGGTTCGGTGTCATGCCCAATTGCGATCGCACGGTCGGCGCGAAACTTATGTTTGGGGTAAACTGCATTTAGTTGCCGGAGTATGGGAATTTGAACCTGCTAGCGGCAGCCAAAATTCAGCGAATTTAATTAACCTCGCGAATACGAGTGGTTTAGCAGTTTTGCCCGCATCGGAAACCTGGATTGCGCCGGGCGAATTCGTTGAAGTTTTAAAAGTTAGTCATTAGTCATTAGTCATTAGTCATTAGTCATTAGTCATTAGTCATTAGTCATTGGTTCGGTATAAGTTCATGTAAAATATTAATAACTAAGTAATCTTCCTTCTTCCTGACATCCGTTACACAATCCGTTGCCGAACTTCCTTCCTATTATGAAAATTTTAATTGTTGAAGATGACCCGATGATGCAACTGGGATTAGAGCAAGTTTTAGCTGATTCCCCAGAAATAGAAATAGTAGGACAAGCAGAAGATGGCTATTTAGGCGTAGCAGCCGCACTGAAACTCAAACCTGATATTATTGTAATGGATATCGGTTTGCCGCGGCTGGACGGCATAGCAGCGACGCAGCAAATTAAAGCACAACTGCCAGAAGTTCGAGTAGTAATGTTAACTTCTCACACGGCAGAAACTGAAATTATTGCTGCCCTTTCTAGCGGGGCTGATGCTTATTGCATTAAAGGTGCTTCCGTAGACAGGCTGTTAGCAGCGATTGCAGCCGCAGCAGAGGGGGCTACATATCTTGACCCTCAAATTGCCCGGACTGTCATCGAACACCTCAAACCCCCGATACCTGCCTCTACAAGTACTTTTGGTCAGTTGTCGCAGCGGGAATTGGAGGTGTTAAGATTAATGGTGGAAGGTAACAGCAATCCGGAGATAGCAGCGGCGCTTTACTTGAGTCCAAATACTATTAAAACTCACGTTCGCGGTATTATGAATAAGTTGGCAGTCGATGACCGCGTGCAAGCTGCAGTTGTAGCGCTGAGAACTGGATTGGTGTAAAGAAGTCATTAGTCAGTAGTCAGTAGTCATTAGTCAGTAGTTATTTGTTGTTTGCTACCAATGCTTTTCTGCTACCAATGCTTTTCTGCCCCATGCCCCATGCCCCATGCCCAATTCGCAAAAAGTTTATGTCTGAGTGGATAGAAATCGGTAAAATTGTAGCAGCTCAAGGTTTGGACGGGGAAGTGCGAGTCTATCCCGATTCGGATTTCCCGGAAAGGTTTATCGAACCTGGGAAGCGCTGGATTTTGCGCCCTAACAAAAGTGAACCGGAACCGATCGAGTTTTTGGGCGGTCGCTACATTCCGGGTAAAGGACTGTATGCTGTAGAGGTAGAGGGTGTGGAAGACCGCGATGGTGCTGAGGCGCTGCGGGGCTGTAAGTTGTTTGTTGAAAAGACCGATCGACCTTACCTCGAACCTGATGAGTTTTACGTCCAAGATTTGATCGGTATGGAAGTTTTTAACCAGTTAACCGGGGAAATCTTAGGCAAGGTAAGTGATATCATTCCTGCAGGTAACGACCTTTTAGAAGTAGAAACGAATCTAACGGCGCCGGAAACTGTAGTCGCCGAATTAGAAAAGCCAAAACAGCCTGAAACTCCCAAAGCCAACGCTGACCCCAGAAATACCCGCCCCCCACGGAAAACCCGCGTTAAACAGCCTAAATCCACAAAAATTTTGATTCCTTTTGTGGAAGAGATTGTGCCAATTGTGGACCTAGAACAAGGCAGAATTGAAATTTTACCTCCTCCTGGTTTGTTGGAATAATATCATGTCCGGTCGAGGAACCGGATATGATATTAGTTATTAACAATTCGTCATCCCCACTTCCCAATATTAATCCTTTCCTCTATTTGTGAACCGCACTATCAAGTAACTGATGGAAAGCGCGAAAATTGCAGTCGCCAAACCAATCAAGTCGGCTGCGGTTTTCTTTTCCAGGTCAAGAATGATGATTTTTCGAGATACTGCTATCAAAGAAGTTACAATAACTAGCTCTACTTGAATTACGTGCTTTTTCAGATAAGCTGTAATATTTTCCAAGATTTCCAGAGCAATTAAAACATTTAAAAATAACCCAAATATGACAAACAACGTGTCTTTTAACAAATTATCAGTGTGGTTTACCAATTCTTTTGCTAAAAAAATCAGCAAATCGCAAACGCTGAGGATAATTACCCAAATCATCGCCAGTGATAAAATTTTCGATATTACTACTTCTACACTTTCTGTAAAATGCAGAAAATTTTCATCACTGCTTGACTTGGAAATTTGCCTAAATATTTTTTTCAGCATAAAAGTGATTTAGTCTTTATTCTTAATGATTCTGTCATTGTTCCGTACACTTTGCAAGCGCAAAACTCTACTCTGTGATTGCCTGGTTTTACGGCGCCACCCGGGCCCTGGGGAAGGCGACTCTCTCTGCCTGTGATATTTTATAGTTTTTCGTGTCAGCTAGGAATCGATCGCACGCGATCGAACTCCTGATTAATAATTTTTGCCATAAAAAAGCCTCAAACTATTGTCTAGCAATATTTTGAGGATTTTAAGGCGCGGTGCGGCCACTGAACTAACTATCTATTCTCAGAAGAGAATGATTGTTGACTCCCAGCTTACTCCGACGCAATATATAAGATAGCTAAAAATTTAGCTCGGGTGGTTTAGTAGCGACGAGAATTGCCACCGCGATCGTTGTTGCCCCAGTTACCGCTGTTAGAAGAACCACGTTCTTCGCGGGGTTTTGCCTTATTGACCTTGAGGTCGCGACCCATCCACTCAGCACCGTCAAGAGCCTCAATGGCTGCGGCTTCTTCGGCTTCAGTAGACATTTCTACAAAAGCGAAGCCCCGCATCCGACCTGTTTCCCGGTCAGCAGGCAACTGAACGCGCTTTACTGTTCCGTACTCTCCAAAAGTTTGGTTGAGGTGCTCCTGCGTTACTTCGTAGGATAAATTGCCGACATAGATTGACATTGAACATTCTCCAGAATCAGAGGGTGTAGAGATTTAAATCCGGAGGAACGCCGATCGAACGAACTGTACTGCCGAAAATAAAGCCTTGTAAAAACAGCATAGCACATACAGGTGCAAACTGCAATTGTCTGACTCGATTAATTAAAAAGAAGGCAGAAAGCATTCGCCAGAACACATTCTCCCGAAGGAAAAACCCCCCATCAAGAAGGAAAAACTCAGAATAAATAAATTTAATTTTCCTTGTTTCCGGGCCCGACCGGGGAAACGCAGCTTGTAGGCCCATCCATGACCTAACGATTTTAGGTTTGATATCAATTCCGGTTACACCGTTCGGGATGGGGAGTCGTCCGTGGGGAGTCGTCCGTGGGGGAATGTGGAATTATTGACCTTGACTTTATCATTCCCATGGAACCGGAAACGATATGAGATTTGGGATTGGGGATTTGAGATTTATGTGTAGGGTGCCTCCGGGTTCAAAATTGCTCGATCGAGAGAGGTTGTTACCCCAAAAACGGATATAAGCCCCCGACACTCGTCGTGGAGAGAGCAAAATTTTAGACTCTTGTTCAACCTCCCTGATTCATCTGTGGAGTAAATCTCAAATCCTTCGACGGCTGGTGCTCGCCGAACGTCTCGCCGAACCTCAACCCGGTTCATCCCTATGTTGATCGCCTGGGGCTTCCCACTCGTGCTTCGGTGAGTTGTAACATCCCATTGTTGGCAGCTCAAGAAGTGACGGCGAGGCTGGATTTTGCCCAATTAAATTCCCCAACTTCTGCGGCAACTTCTGATCCAACTTCTGCTGCCGTTTCTGCCCCAACCAGCACCAACTGCACCGCACAAGCTTTTAACTCGGGCTGTTTGGAATCGGGACAGCTTGCAGAATGAGTCATGGCATTGGCTTCAGCCGCTTCGGCCCACAGAGAACCCCAGTGCATCGGTACAAATAGCGTACCCGGGGCGATCGCCTTTGTGACTTTTGCCGGAAACTGCCCCTTGCCGCGGCGCGATCGAACTTCCAGCAAATCCCCCTCCTTAATCTGCAATTTGGCAGCATCGCGGGGGTGAATTTCCAAAAACGGATCGGGGTGCAATTGATTAATTTTCTCTGTTCTACCCGTCCGCGTCATCGTGTGCCAGTGTCCGTAAAGTCTCCCTGTCGTCAACACAAACGGATAATTCGGATCGGGAGGTTCTGCCAGTCCCCGGGAGTGATAGGCCGAAAATCTCGCCCGCGCGTCAGGAGTGTGAAAACGCCTGTCAGTATACAGCCGTTTCGCTTCTTGGGCTGGATGAGGCGGCTCATTTTCGCGGCAAGGCCACTGTTGAGGGCCTTCTTGGCGCAAGTATTCGTGGCTGAGGCCGGTCATGTCGCAAGGCTGGCCCCGCGTCAACTGCACGTACTCTTTGCATACATCAGCAGAGTTCTCGAAAGCAAACTGTTCGGCAAAACCCAAGCGGCGCCCCACATCGGCGAAAATGCTCCAGTCGTCGCGGGCCTCCCCGGAGGGAGTGTCGAAACCCGCACAAAGGGTAATGCGACGTTCCGAATTAGTCATCACTCCGGTTTTTTCGCTCCACTGCGTTGCCGGCAGCAGGATGTGAGCGTAGGCCGAGGTTTCAGTGGGATAGTAAGCTTCTTGATAAATAGTAAAGGGCGATCGCAGCAAAGCGGCTTTAGTGCGTTCCAAATCCGGCATACTCACCACCGGATTGGTAGCAGCAATCCACAGCAACTCGACTTCGCCAGTTTCCAAACCGGTAATCATATCCCAAGCTGTGCGGCCCGGATTCGGGGAAATGCTTCCCGGTGCGAGTCTCCAAAACTCCTCGACTTGGGTTCTGTGTTCGGCATTTTTCACAAATCGGTAGCCTGGGAGCAAGTGAGACAGTCCTCCCGCTTCCCGACCTCCCATCGCGTTTGGCTGGCCGGTGAGGGAAAACGGGCCGCATCCCGGTTTGCCGATTTGACCGGTCATCAAGTGCAAATTAATCAGCGATCGCACCTTTGCCGTGCCTTCCGACGACTGATTCATCCCCATCGACCACAGCGACAAAACCCGCTGCGACTGTTCCCAGTAGTTTGCCGCCGTTTCTAAGTCGCTGACAGTAATGCCGCAGCGCGAGGCTACAAACTCCGGCGTGTAGCTGCTAATAACCTCAGCAAAAGCTGCATAATTCGCCGTGCATTCTTGAATAAACTCAGGATCTATTGCTTGCCTGCCTAACAGCAAATATGCAATTCCGTTGAGCAAATCTATATCCGTACCCGGTTTAATTGCTAAGTGCAAATCCGCCGCTTCAGCAGTCGGAGTCCGCCTCGGATCTACCACAATCATCTTGACATGGGGATGCTTTTTGTGGTATTTGGCTAATCGGTTGAATACAATCGGATGGCATTCCGCTGCATTGCTGCCGATAATAAAAGCGCAATCTGTTAATTCTAAATCGTCGTAACAGCAAGGCGGCCCGTCCGAGCCAAAACTTTGAACGTATCCAGAGACTGCTGAAGACATACACAAGCGAGAATTAGCATCAAAATTATTAGTACCCAGACAACCTTTCATTAGTTTCTGGGCAACATAATAATCTTCTGTAACGAATTGACCCGAACCGTAAACGCACAAAGCATCGGGGCCGCTGGTGCTGCGAATTGTTTGGATGCGGTTAACAATTGCATCTAGAGCTTCGTCCCAGCTAGCGCGGCGGAAGGGTTGGTCGAGAGTATCTCGCATCATCGGATAAAGTAGCCGATCGCTCCGAATGGACTCTGCTACGGTTGCTCCCTTAATACAAACCATGCCTTGACTCGATGGGTGATTGCGATCGCCCCGCACTTTCCAATTTTGTTTTTTGTCGGGAACAACTTCTAGACCGCAACCTACACCGCAGTAAGGGCAAAGAGTTTTTATAGTTTCCATCTGGTGATTTTAGATGCTAATTTTTGAAAGCTAATGGGTAATTCGTAATTTGTCATTATAGTCGGAACTGAGGGCTCCTGCAAATAACGTGTCAATAATTACTAAATTACCGCAAAAATGCTTCACAGCAACGGACAATACCCTGATTTAAAATTCACCGCTCTCTTCCTAAAACTCGTGATCGCTCTCGATTGTAGCCAGCTTCTCGCTGTTGCTAAATCCCCCTACAGAGGTACTCGATACCTGAATCTTGTCACCCACACCTATGGGGAGCTATGAGGAATTTTAGCAGGACTAAAACAGCGCGCCGGTACTACTTTTGACCTGATTGTTTATAGCAATCTGAGATTTAGTGCGGGAGTATTATGTCGCCTACTTTTCTGTCTTAACTTCTAATACGCCGCCGTTTGTGGGGCTAAAAGTTACTTGGAATTCAGCAGTTTTTTCAGTGGCTGCTGTGGCACCGGCAGGAGTTTGCAAACTCGGCAGAGGAGTTTCTTTGACGAAATCTTTAGCTGCTTTATTTGTGGGGTCGAACTGTAGGATATCGCCGTTTTCTTTGACTTTGACCCGATAAGTCAAACTTTCGGTAAATGTCGGAGTGGTACTCCAATTTTTGTCGATTTGTGCATACAACTGCTGTCCGATCGCATCGAGTTCGGCTTGGTCAGAAATCTCTGATGTGGCACTCGTGGCTGCATTGGGCGCGGTGGCGGTGTTAGCAGCATTCGGTGCAGGGCTGGCATTTGGTGCAGGACTTGCAGCAGCGATGGGTGCAGGACTTGCAGCAGCGATGAGTGCTCGGCTAGGATTCGGGGCGATCGAACTTGCTGCAATTTGCGGGCTGGGGGGAGAACTCACAACCGCCGCCGCAGTCGTCGCCTGCGGTGCAGTTTCTCCTAGTTTCGCTTGCTTTAGCTGGCTAGAAGCAGACATATTGACTGCGGCTAAAGTAGCCATTCCTAACAACCACGAGGCAGCCAGGATGCCGCGTTTGATCGGGGAGGCTTCTGGGACAACGGCTGCGTGATGCACAAAGGGCGCAGGGGCGATCGGCCTGTCAGCAACCGCAGGCTTTTTGCTAGCAGGTAATGGCATCGGTAGCGCGACGGCTTCAGTCTCCGAGTCCGTTGCCTCATCCTCTTCGTGGTGCGCGTAGCGAGAAAACAGGAACTCCAAAGCAAAGTTGCGAAGTTCGTAGTATTTCGGGTCTTCCATAATCCGCGCCCGGTTGCGGGGACGGCTGAACGGAACGTGCATATCTTCGCCGATGGAAGCTGCTGGCCCGTTGGTCATCATCACGATGCGATCGGCCAAAAACAAAGCCTCATCAATATCGTGAGTAATCATGACGATCGTAATTTTGTACTCCCGCCAAATTTTCAGCAATTCTTCCTGCAACTCTTCCCGGGTAATCGGGTCTAGAGCTCCGAAAGGTTCGTCCAAAATCAACAATTTGGGGCGAGTTGCCAGAGCTCGGGCGATCGCCACCCGCTGTTTCATCCCCCCGGACAATTGGCCCGGTCTTTTGTTACCAGCTTCGGTCAGCCCGACTAATTCCAAGTGTTCCTTGACGATCGTATTGTGTTCGTCTGCGGACTTTTCCGGGTAAACATTTTCAACGCCGAGGTGAATGTTTTCAGTAGCAGTCAGCCACGGTAGCAGCGAGTAGTTTTGAAACACTACCATGCGATCGGGGCCTGGTTCAGTAATCTGCGCACCTTCCAAAGCCACTTCTCCGTTTGTCGGCCCGTTGAATCCCGCGATCATATTCAGCAAAGTTGATTTGCCGCAGCCCGAGTGACCGATCAAACAAATAAACTCGCCTTCATTAATAGTCAGGTTTACACCGTCGAGAACGACGTAAGGGCCTTTAGGAGTTTCGTAGACTTTCGATACGTCTTTAATAGTAAGAAAGTCTTGCTTGGGCGTCTCAATTTTCGTTGTTTCGGGGTTTTTGATTGTTTGCATATTTTCCGGATTTGGATTGTGGGTTGATGAATTAGACATGACCAATTGGGATTGAGAATTTGAAATTATGGAGTTAGGAATCGGGGAATGTGGAGTCTTGTTTCCTGATTTCTTGCTCCTCATTCCCTCTTCCTATTTGCTGGTTATGCTATCAGTTTGATGGAACACTGACTGCCTATTTGTTCAATTAAGATTTCTTCAATGCGCACGTTGCGCTTGATTTTGACATTTTGAAGATACTGGATCGGGTCGTCTAGATTAAACACAGTGCCGTCAAATAGCTCGATCGTCCGGCGATCTCTGGCAACATCCGGCAAACCCAATTCGCGCACTGCTTGACCGAAAACATCGGGGCGCAAAACTCGATCGACCACTTCCACCCAGTTTTTCGGGAACGGGATCAGTCCCCAGCGAGCCATCTGCGCCATCACCCACACCATTTCTAGGCGGTCTGGAAAATTGGTTTTGTCAACGTAGAACTGGTTGAAATTGTAGAGCATTTCGGGTTCTGCCCCCGTACCGGAGTTGTACGGGTCGAGGAACCCCGGACGGATGTCTTTCGGATCGGCGCCGATGTATTGTTCTTGGCTAATCAATCCTAGGACTTCTTCGCGGTTGCGGCGGTCGTCGCAGTAGTCGCAGGCTTCCAAAAGCGCTTTGACGAGGGCGAGGTGGGTTTGAGGATATTTCTGAGCCCAATCTTCGGTAACACCGAGAACTTTTTCGATGTGTCCGGGCAGAATATCGAGGGAACGGGTCATGACAAAACCCGTACCGCTGTTGACTGCGTGGGAGTTCCAGGGGTCGCCCGAACAGTAGCCGTCAATGTTGCCTGCTTTTAAATTCGCTACCATCTGCGGGGGGGGAATCACCGTCAAGCCCACGTCGAGGTCGGGGTCGATGCCGCCAGCGGCCAGCCAGTAGCGGAACAGCAGATTGTGCATGGAGGCGGAGTGTACCATGCCCAAGGTGTGAACTTTATCCGGAGTCTTGGCGATCGCAGCTTTGAAATCCTCTAATGTCCGAATGCCTTGTCTGTAAAGGTCTTTGCTGAAAATAATCGAATTGCCGTTGCGAGACAGCGTCATGGCGCTACAGACGGGCACAGGGGCTTGACCGTCCATGCCCAACAGCATGGCGAGGGGCATTCCTGCGACCATTTGCGCCGCGTCCAGCCGTCCTTCGGCGACTCCTTGGGCGATCGCTTTCCAGCTAGGTTCGCGGCTGAGAGAAACTTCTTCCAAGCCGTGGGCTTGGAAGAATCCTTTTTCTTTGGCTACAACTAAGGGCGCGCAGTCGGTGAGGGGAATAAAGCCGATGTCGAGGTTGATTTTTTCCAAGCCGTTGCGGGCGATCACAGGCGGTTGTTGTTTGGCCCTGCGCTGTTTGACCCGCTTTTGCTGGTTGAGGAAGTAAACCATTTCGTTGCGTAGCGCGTAGTAACTCGGATGGTTGACAACTTCCATGCGCTTGCGGGGGCGGGGAATGTTCACTTCGAGGATTTGCCCGATTTGCGCTTCCGGACCGTTGGTTAGCATCACAATGCGATCGCTCAGCAATAAAGCCTCATCCACGTCGTGAGTTACCATCACGCTGGTGACTTTGCTTTCCTCGCAAATTTTCATCAACTGGTCTTGCAAACCGCCGCGAGTTAAGGCATCGAGGGCGCCGAAGGGTTCGTCTAGCAGCAGCAATTTCGGGCGAATCGCTAGGGCGCGGGCGATCGCAACTCTTTGTTTCATCCCCCCAGAAATTTCGCTGGGGCGTTTGTCGGCCGCTTGTCCGAGTCCGACCAATTTAATGTGGTGTTCGATCACCAACTCGCGATCTTCTTTCGAGTTACCGCTGTAAATTTCATTTACTGCTAGGGCAATATTTTCGCGCACCGTCAGCCAAGGTAGCAGCGAGTAATTTTGAAACACCACCATTCTGTCCGGGCCTGGTTCCCGGACTTCGCGCCCTTCTAAAGTAATCCCGCCCTGAGTTGCGTTGTCGAGGCCGGCGATAATATTTAGCAGTGTAGATTTGCCACAGCCCGAGTGTCCGATTAAGGTGATGAATTCTCCCTTTTTAATTTTCAGTTCTATATTTTTAAGAGCAATGTATTGCTCTCCATTCGGCAAGTTAAATACGCGGTCAACGTGGTCTACTTCAACAAATACTGACATGGTAATTTTAGGTTAGTTTGTAATTTTTAGATTCTGATTCTTAATTGGGCATTGGGAATGGGGCATTGGGCATTGGGAATGGGGCATTGGGCATTGGGCATTGGGAAAATATTTTGTTGACCCGGGTGTCCCAGACAACTAAGTTCTCATTACCCCTTGGTGTCAACTTAATACTAAAACCCTCTGTATCTCTCGTTCGTAGCCGATTCTCGATCCCCCTAAATCCCCCTTAAGAAGGGGGACTTTGAGTGGTTCTGGTTCCCCCCTTTTTAAGGGGGGCTAGGGGGGATCGAGAGAATTGTGACTCAGACAGAAGACCGATACTACGTTTGACCTGGTTGTTGACACTAATACCCCATTCCCCATGCCCCATTCCCCATGCCCTATGCCCTATGCCCAAATCCTATTTCTGTTCTTCAGGAACAACTTTGGAAGCAATGAAACCAACAATTCTGTCTAAAATCAAACCGACGATTCCTACATAAAGCACTGCCAAAATCACGTGGCTGAGTCGAGAACTGTTGTAAGCGTCCCAGATGAAGAAGCCGATGCCAACGCCGCCGACTAACATTTCCGCAGCTACGATCGCCAGCCAAGACAAACCGATGCCAATTCTCAAGCCAGTGAAGATGTAAGGAACTGAAGAGGGTAGCAGGATTTTCCAGAAGTATTTTTGGTTAGGGAGGCGCAAGACGCGGGCGACGTTTCTGTAGTCTTGGGGTATTTGTTGAACGCCTACTGTGGTGTTAATTAGAATCGGCCAAATTGCTGTAATTAAAATTACGAAAAGTGCTGAAACTTCGTTAGCTTTCATCCCCAGACCTTCAAAGGGATTGAACTGTTGAAATACAGCCAGGGCGATCGGCAGCCAAGCCAGGGGCGGGATAGTTCTGAATACTTGAAACAGCGGGTCTAAAGCATCGAACATTAAGGAGTTTGTGCCGATCAATATTCCTAAACTAATGCCGAGAACTGCTGCCAAAGTAAAGCCGATCGCCACCCGCTGCAAGCTTGCCGCCAGTTGCCAAAATAAGCCTTTGTCGGTGCCGCCTTTGTCAAAGAACGGATTTATAATCAGCTCCCAGCTTTCTTGGACAGCTTTGATTGGCCCCGGCAAGCTAGACTCTGGACTGTGGCAGAGGATTTGCCAGATTATGAGCAGAACTGTAATTGCTACCAGCGGGCGGATGATTTTTCGGCGGTTTTTTTGAACCTGATCCAGAACTAACATTACTGGATTTTTGCTTTTAGAAACAGCGAGGTTTGTTGCCATTTTTGTTTTTGCCGTATTGTGAATAATCGATTATTTGTAGATCCTTTGAACAGAGTTCAGCAGGTTTTGTCCCTGGAACGAGCCCTCAGTTTCACTCCGCCCAACCCCATCACTTTTAGGGATTTGTCAACTGTCAGCAGTCAACTGTCAACTGTCAACTGTCAACTGTCAACAGTCAACAAACTAATTATGCTTTTTTGATTTTCAGGCCCTTAAGATATTCTTCGGGTTTTTCTGGGTCAAACTTCACGCCGTCAAAGAAGGTTTCGACACCGCGAGAAGTCGTAGCAGGAATTTGGGCTGCAGGAACGCTAAGTGCTGTCGCAGCAGCTTTCCAAATATCTTCGCGGTTAACTTTATCAACGGTTGCTTTGATGTCGGTAGTTGCCGGCATATAACCCCAGCGAATATTTTCAGTTAAGAACCAAGCATCGTGACTCTTGTAGGGATAAGAAGCATTATCAGCCCAGAATTTCATCGCCACTGGGCTGGCAGCTTCAATGCGGCCGGTACCGTAGTCAATTTGACCCTTAGAGCGACCGATAATATCTGCTACTGGAACTTTTAACCACTTATCTTGAGAGATGATTTGGCACATCTCATCGTGATTTTCTGCCTTGTCGCACCACTGCTGGGCTTCCAGTACGGCCATTGTAATTGCTTTAGCAGCTTTAGGGTTTTTCTCAACCCAATCTCCTCTTAAAGCTAAAGCTTTTTCTGGGTGGTCTTTCCAAAGTTCTCCGGTTACTAAAGCGGTGTATCCTACCTTTTGAGTAACTAGCTGAGCATTCCAAGGTTCGCCGACGCAAAAGGCTTCCATGCTGCCAGATTTCATGTTCGCTACCATTTGGGGCGGCGGTATGGGAATCACGGAAACATCTGTATCTGGATTAATACCGCCGGCTGCTAGCCAGTAGCGCATCCACAAGTCGTGGGTACCGCCGGGAAAAGTTATAGCAACAGGAACGTTTTGGCCAAAAGCTGCTTTCAGGGGTGCGCTGTCTGTACCTACTTTTAAATCTAGGTATTTTTTGCTGAGGGAAATTGCTTGACCGTTAGTATTTAACCGCGCCACAATGTTCATCGGCACTGGCTGATTGCCTTTGGTAATAGTGCCTAATGTCATTTGGTAAGGCATCGGGGATAAAATGTGGGCTCCGTCAATGCCGCCTTTGTCGGAACCGAGTTCTAAGTTGTCGCGAGTAACTGGCCAAGATGCTTGTTTAGTAACTTGTACGTCTTTCATGCCGTACTTGGCAAATAACCCTTTTTCTTGGGCGATGATTAAGGGTGCTGAGTCGGTGAGGGCGATGAATCCGAGTTTGGCTGCGGTAACTTCTGGGGCGTCGGCGGGGTTGATGTTGACTGCTGGGGCGGCGCTGGGTGATGCGCCACTGGGAGTTGCGTTAGATGTGGGGGAACTGGAACTGCAACCGTGGGCGAGAAGGGTGCCGGCTGCTGTTGCTCCGGCCGTGATGATGAATTTTCTTCTGGAAAGGTTGCTCATTTGTCTTGAATTGTTGTTGTACTTGAGATGGTGGAAATGTCAGATGTGATATCAATTCCGGTTGCACCGGAATGATTGTTGACTGTTGACTGTTGACTGTGAAATGGCACAATCTGGTTTTTCCCGATCGCATTTCCCAATGTCAGATTAGGCGTCGATCGACACTCTGCCGATGGCCCGCGCGCTGCAAGTTAAAATGAACCCTGGTTCTAAGCCGGCGGCCGCCTCGGGTTGGCTGTCGTAGGCGGCAATATTACCTTCTAGGAGTTTCTGCTTGCAAGTGCCACAAACTCCGTTTCGGCAATTGCTGTCAAGTTCGACCCCGGCCCGTTCGGCAACATCGAGAATGAACTCATCTTCGCTGCAAGCAACTTCTTTGCCCGATCGAGCGAAAATGACAGTAGATGTCTGAGGTTTGGGTGCCTGGGCTGCCTTTTCGCCCTCCTCAACCGTCAATTGCAGTTGCCGCTGCAGCACAGCTACATCCCCTGTAATCTGTTTGGGAACTGCCCCAAACTGCTCGACTAACAGTTGATGCAGCAGCGGTTTGAGGTCTTCGCAAGCGATGCCTTTTTGGACGCAAGCACCCAAATGAGCGTCTTTACCAACTGTGCCTCCCATGTAAATGTCTACACCTTCGAGGGTTTTGCCGTTCTTGCGAACTTTTGTTCCCATCAAACCGATGTCTGCTACTTGGGGTTGAGCGCAGGAATTGGGGCAACCCGTCCAGTGAATTCTGATTGGTTTGGGAACAGAAAGTTCGACTTCGAGTTCCTCAATCATTGCCACAGCGCGGCTTTTGGTTTCGATGAGGGCGAAGTTGCAAAACTTGGCGCCGGTACAGGAAACCAAGGCTCGCATCAGGGGTGCGGGTTCGATGGAAAAACGCTGCAACAGCGGTTCTTTGACCAGCGATTCAATCCGCGAGTCGGGAACGTTGGGAATAATGACATTTTCTTCGACGGTGAGCCTGAGTTCGCCGCTGCCGTAAACCTCGGCGATTCTGGCCAAATCGAACAAATCCGATGCCTGCAGCCGTCCGACGGGAACGTGCAGCCCTACATAGTTGAGCCCTGATTGTTTTTGGGGGTAGATGCCGATGTGGTCGCGTTTGTCCCAGAGGATTTCATCTTTGAGGGCGGCGGCGGGCAAAGTGCGGCCAAATTCTTCTTCGACTGCGGTTCGGAATTGTTCGATTCCGAGTTCGTCAATCAGCCACATCAGCCGCGATTTTTGGCGGTTTGCTCTCGGGCCTCGATCGCGAAACACAATTAAAATTGCTTTGCACAAATCTACAACGTCGCTGGGACTTACCCAGGCGTGGAGAGGAATTGCAGCTTCGCAGCGTTTGGCGGAGAAGAAACCGCCGACTAAAACGTTAAAGCCGATATTGCCGTCTTTGTAAGCGGGTACGAAGGCGATGTCGTTGATTTCTGCGTGGACTGAGTTGTCGCGGCAGCCTGCGATCGCAATATTAAACTTTCTCGGCAAATTTGAAAACGCGGGGTTGCCTTCGCCGCTGTTGGTAATCATGTCTTGGACTTCGTTTGCCAGTTCCCGCGTATCAATCAGTTCGTCGGCGTCGAGCCCGGCGACTGGGGAACCAGTGATGTTACGCACGTTGTCCATGCCAGACTGGACGCTGGTCAGGTCAGCTTCTTTGAGGCGGCGGAAAATGTCCGGCACATCTTCGATGCGAATTCCGCGCAGTTGCAGGTTTTGTCTGGTGGTGATGTCAGCGCTGCCGTCGTCGCCGTAGCGTTGGACGATTTCTGCTAGCGTTCGGGTTTGAGTGCTGGTGATGACGCCGTTGGCCAGACGCATCCGCATCATGAATTTGCCGGGAGTTACTGGCCGAAAGAAGATGCCGAGCCATTTGAGGCGGTGGTCCCGATCAGTTTCGTCCATAGCTTCCCAGCCAATTTCGGCGAAGTGGTCGAGTTCACCTTTTAATGCTAAGCCATCTTTTTCGGCTTTGAGTTTTTCAAACTTGTTCAGGCTCGCTTGAGCTTTGGGTTCTACTGTTTGGGTCATCGGTTTACCCTCGCTGCTGGCTTGTTCGGGGAGGTATTGACTTGGAGCATAAAGTGTGTTTCCTGCTAACCTTAGTGAGTGTACGGATTTAAAACTGTATATTGAGTTACTATATCGAATTTCTTTTTTGCATGGTTCGTCTTCTGTACATTTGAGTTTGACTGGGCCCTGCCTCGAACGTCGCAAAACTATTGATGGTAATAGTTGCTACCGATGGTTCGGTCGATCGCTCCGTTTCTATGCACCTTAGTTATGAGCTAATGTATAGCGCAGCACAGTAAACATTCGTAGCTATTTTTACAAAATATTGAGTTTTATGAATTTTTCGCATAGACCTGATGCGTTTTATACATGGGTAATGGGTAAAGACGCCCACAGAGCGGAAAAATCTCTTTAAATCTTTAGATTTGGGAGGGGAGAGGGTCCATGTGGAAGATATAGCGGTTCTCAAGCGTGGTGAGGTATGGGGGCGAGTCCTATGCCTATGCCCTATGCCCACGGAGGCCTATGCCCTATGCCCTATGAGCACCTCATGTTACTGAGAAAGGCTATATAAAATCATCTTGTGACTATGATCGCAGACTTAAAACGCAGCTCGTCACACAATTAGAGTGGTCGCTGTCACACAGTTTGCCTCTAAAGATCACGTTCTATGCTAGGCTCGCGTCACTTTTGATTTTCCCAGAACTAGAGATGATATAAGTATCGAATTAAGGGAACGTCTCATGTTTTTAGTTCAACTTATCCCCGGCGCTATTTCCGAAATGCTTGCCTCTGTTACGGATACGGGTTGTTTGACTTTAGCCGATCGCTACGGGTTGATGGCTGCTGTTTTAGACGAGTCTCTCGACGATGAATACAAACTTTCGATCAACCGCCTGCTGCGTTCTGTGCTCAAGGGAAGAGTCAAGATAGTCAACGAACTGTCGGCGATATGGTAACAACATTTAAAAAATGGCAATGTTCAATAGTTGCGAGCAACTCTTTTTGAAATTTGATGGATTTATGCAGCGCTTCAAGTGCAGAAACCACCGCCCGAGTTAGAAGGAACCCACGATGCCTGCACCGGATGTAGGGCAAGAGGTTTCTTGAGTGTTCTAAAAACGTGCGATCGCTTCTCGCCGTCAGAAATTTTTGTGATTCTCAAATTCTCGTTTTGGGCGGCACTTACAGAAAAAGTGCCGCTGCACAGTTTGTCGATCGAGTAAGAGCCTGTTGGGTCGATCGCTTAGGGTAAAATTAGTAAAATTGTGGGCGATCGGCTTTTTAAGAGTTTGAGGAATGAACTCATCACCACAAACGTAATTATAGTTATTGAACTGGGCTGCAGATGACAGACAAGTTATCCAAATTATTATTCAAACAATAAAAATATTAACAGAATCAGCCCTCGGCATCTACAACATCAGGGAGCATCCTGTTTTTGCAAATATACCCCACAGGCACCTGGCGTCAGTTGCTCGTTCCCAGGTGCCAACCTAGCATTAGGCCGCATTTAAGGTTCCCCAAAGAGCTGCTCCGCTTGTAGTTTGTAGCCGTTTTTACAAAAGTGGGATGCTCCCTCAACATCACGCCCCCACTTCTCAAGATTCATTGATAATTGAGGAAAAATCAATTAAGTCGATCGGCCGGAAAAAACAAT
Organism: Microcoleus sp. OTE_8_concoct_300; assembly: GCF_031383065.1. Taxonomy (NCBI): domain Bacteria; kingdom Bacillati; phylum Cyanobacteriota; class Cyanophyceae; order Oscillatoriales; family Microcoleaceae; genus Microcoleus; species Microcoleus sp. OTE_8_concoct_300. Next base: position 18,869 of record NZ_JANMZH010000405.1, read on the forward strand.
AATATCTTGTAGAGAAGGGTAAAGCCTCTATCTGGACTAGCAAGCAGTTTATGGCTGCTCTCAACAGCCCAAACCCGGTAGTCGGTTTATTTGCACCTAAAGTCATGGACGCAGCCACACTATATACTGTGGCTGCGTCCATGACTTTATTTAGCTACTGGCATGGGTTGGTTTTTTTTAAACAATCTATCCTAACCAATCAACTTGATATGATGCAATTGCCAGACCTAATCTTTACCAAATTTTTATAAATTCGACCGGAATGTATGATTTCTTCAAAGTTTACCAAACTTTTATAAAAGTTTCCCGGAATGTATGATTTACTAAAAATAACAAACAGTCGATCGAGAAGACTGGAAAGTTTAACACTCATTACCAGGTAGAATTTTATGAACTCCATTACTAAAAAAAGCATCCACTGGACTTACTCCGTGGCTGTTTTCAGTGCCCTTTTCGCACTACACCCACTAAAAGCTACAGCAGCAACCCTATCTAACGGCTGGAATTATGCGATCGATTCCTTCAACGACGGCGTGACAGAAACGCAATTCGGCGGCGGCGCATTTGAATTTTACGGAATGGCAATCAATGAAACATCAGATAAAGTTTCGATCGCCATCAACTCGAATCTAAGTTTAGCAGGATATGCAGACAGCGCCGCTGCAAGAGGCAACATCAACTACGGCGATTTGTTCTTCAATTTTTCCGGTCAAAACTTCAATACAGCTAGCGCAACTAACAGCTTATTTGCCGTTCGCTTTGCCGACGGAAATGACTCAGGCGTGGCGACAACAGGCGTTTATAAGGATGTTACCGCTAAAAGCGTTACCCAAACTAACTCTGGCTTCAGCAATTTAAATCAATACAATACGCTAGTTGCATCTCAAGGCAAAACCCCCTCACTGGGCGATTTAGCTGCCACAGACCCCTATTTTGAACAAACAGGAAACAACACTATCCTCACCTCAATAGCTACGGGTACAAAAGTAGGAGATCTCGAATTTTTAACTGCAGCAACTTTGAGCGCCCTCGGTCTTAATTTCGCTCAGTTTAATGCAGTAGGTTCTCAAACAATCGGATTCAGTTTCAACAAATCCTCATTGCCTTCGGGGGACTTTATTGCTAACTTTATTGCCGAGTGCGCTAACGATGCGCTCGCCATTAAAGGAAAGTTTACGCCTCTACCCGAGCAACCAAAGGTTGAGCCTGTACCCGAACCTTCTACTTGGTTGGGTACTTTTGTAGGATTGAGCTTTTTAGGTATTGGTGCAGCGAAACGCAAAATGAAGCGCAAGATTTCCTAAGTTAGGTAGGGTGCGCACCCAGTACCTTACCAATAGCTGGAATGCGCACCTTACGAATAGCCGTAGTGCCTCAAACTACTTGCCGACAGTAGACTAGATTATCGAGAGATAAAATGCGCCCAAACATTCCCATCAGGCCCAGCAACTTGATTGACGTAACTGTAGGGATACATCAACTTTCTCCCCTCAGTATCGCTGTAACCAGTGAGTGCATCTCCCCAAGGATCTTGCACGATATAACCCTGAGAGTTGTAGCCAATTAAAGTGAGAATGTGACCGGATGCAGTAAAATCTCCCGCTAAAACTACTGGCCGGCGATTCAGCAATTCCGATCGCACATCGGCCCAGTTGCGAGTCGTACTAAAACTCGTCTTGAACCCGTAAGCCTTAATCAGCGCCGAAAGCACGTTGTGATCAGTTTGAGAACCCTGGCCGGCGTAGTCGAAACACCACTGCAACAACTCATCCTCCAACTGTCCGCCCCACTTAGAACGAAGGCCGTAATAATAAAGCACCATCGCGATCGAAGTTACGTTGCAAGTTGACCAGTCAAAACGCGGATTGTCCCGCTGCGAAAAATACGGCACGTTCAATTCCACATTGTTCGGAACCGGATCGAAAATTTTATCTCCCCGCTTGAACTGAACAAAACTAGGAAAAACATAACCTGTATTGCCAATATTCGGCAGTTCTTCAGTCAGGGCAACTTTCAGGTGATCTCCTTCCAAACCGTAGCTTTCCACTCCGTAAACTCGACCTAAAGGCAGGGTAGTTTTCTCGGTATCTTTCAGGCTGGCAGCATCTACAGGCCGTTTTTTAAACACAGTTGCTTGTAGCATTGTCATCGTCAAAGCACCGGGGTCAAAGGGAACTTCTTTGCCGTCTTTTTTAATTTTAACGTCCTGCCAATAAATAAATCCGATATTGCCGAAACCGGGAATAGATTCGGCGAGAGTTACTCGGAAATGCCCCAAAATGCAGGCATAACCAGTAATGGCATAGGTGCTGCCTAAAATTAGGTCAGCCACTTGATTGGCAGGCAGTTTAGATGAATCTTCTGGTTGACCTTTAATCTGAGTTGTTTGAGTTACCAAAAGTTGAGCGCTGACGTTGCTATTCGGTACGTCGGCTAGGTCAAATTTTAGGATTTTATCACCTTTGGCAAGCTGAACGTCGGGTTCGTAAAAATAGCCAAAAGTGCCGATCGGCGAAATTGCTGAATCCACAACCACCTTGAGGTGCCCGTCAATAAATCCGTATTTGCTAACCGCCAAAGTCTGGCCGGCTTTGACAAGAACTTTTTGCTGATTGTCGAGCCGGGAAGAATCAAGCGGAACTACCTTAAACAAAGTGTCAGAAACTATCTTTAAGGTCAAACCTTTTCCAACGGTCAGCGGATCGGAACTTACGATAATGTAAATTATTTGGCTGCCAGTAACGTTGCCTTTGCTGTCAGTTGCTCGCAACCTGAGCCACCGAGCTCCAGCTACGCTAAATCCTTTAGGCAAATTAACTTGCCAAGTGCTGGCTTGTTGGTTTAGCGTGACGCTTAGGGGAAATTTATCCTCAGCTATCACCTCAACTTTTGCTGCTTCTTGCCGATCAAAACTACCCCGAAGGACGATGGGCCCATTTACTAAAACTTCTGCCGGCCCTTGATAAGTTAAATTCACAGCGGGATTGAAAGATTTGCCACCGCGGCTAAATTGCACAAAATCGGGATAAATGAAACCCGTATTGCCAAATTGCGGCAAATTCTCGGTCAGGGAGACTTTAATGTGGCTTTGTTCGATCGAGAATCCGGCAATTCCATAAATCCTTCCCGGCGTCAAAGTAATTTTTTCTTGGGGTTGCAGGCTAGCCGCATTTGCCGGTCGCTTTTTCAACACAGTGGTTTTGATAACAGTCATCGTAACTGCATTTCTATCAAACTCAATTCCCCTCCCGTCTCGCAAAATTTGGACGTGCTGCGAGTACAGAAAGCCCGAATTCCCTAAGTTAGGAACTGCCCGATCGAAAGTGACTCGGAAATGGTTTTCCACGCAAGCGTAGCCGAGAATATTGAAAGTTTCTCCCTGGTTAACTTGTAATTTCTGAGTTTGTCCTAAAGTCGCCGAATCTCCGGGGTTGAGCTTTAACCAAGTCTTTTTGATCACCCATAGTAACTGCATTCCAGGTGGCGAGGCCGGCAACTGGGCGCGATCGAATATGAGAATTTTTGCGCCTTTGGTTATAAGTACGTGTTTTTCGTATAAAAAGCCAGAGAGCCCCACCGGAGGAATTGGATTATTTAGTTGAACATTCAGGTGACCGTCTTCTAACTCGTAGTCCCTAATTTGATAAGTTTTACCTGCTGGTATTTCCACTTTTTGCAGGTTGTTAAGATTGCTGGCGGGCAGTGTTCCGACTTTGAATGCGGTATCTCTGAGAGTAATTAACGTTAAAATTTGAGCGGGTGACTTAGAAGCAGGATTAACTTTGATGTTAATTGTTTGTTGGCCGATAACTTTGCCAGTCTTATCAGTTGCCCTCACCTGTACTGTGCGAGTTCCTGCGCTATCGAAGCCTTTTTCTAAACTGATGTTCCAAATGCCTGTAGAGGGATTTCTCCCCACATTCAGGGCATTTGAGCCTTCTGCTGCTGAAATCGCTGCCACTAGATTTTTGTCAAAACTGCCAACTAAGACAGCGGCTCGATTAGCCTCAATTTCTTGTGGGCCTAAGTAACTCAAAATAATGTTGTTGGTTGTCATTATATATCGCCCTACCTACTTAATTATTCAGCTAAAGCAAGGATAACTTCTGATTTTATCAAACACAATGACCCGAACCAGGAAAAAATAGCCCCTAGATTCAATCTATGGACGGTTAATGCCTTTTACAGCATAAGTTTTTAATTATTGGCGGGATTTGCGCCACCAATCTAACTTTAGGCGCATTATAACCACCTTAACCGAATATATGGCTGGTTGAGCGGATCTGTGGTGAAAGTTTTGAGGGCAGGAATTTAGTTCGAGTAGGTGGTTTCCCCCGTACCCTTGACCCCTCATATCAATTCCGGTTACACCCTTCGGGATGGGGAGTGGTCCGTTGGGAGTTGTCCGTTGGGGGATGTGGAATTATTGACCTTGACTTGATCATTCCCATCCAACCGGATACGATATCAGTTGCTTGAGGAAGGACTTACGAAAAAAACCCGGTTTCTAGGAGAATATTGCCTATAGCAACGAGGCATCTAGGAAGAAACCGGGTTTTTAGCTGTTTGATTCGTCCAGGAATGTTAGTGCGATCGCCTAAACTTCGACTAAACTATGGTGACAAGAATATCTTGAGCGTGAGAGTCAACTTTCAGATTTTCTCCTTCATAAACCTGAATAATTTTGCCGGTACCGTCGATGACGAAGGTGACGCGCTTGGCATAATCGCCTTTCTCGACATCGTAAGCTTTGGTAATCGTGCCATCAACATCTGCTAATAGCTGGAAAGGCAAACCGTATTTTTCTGTGAACTTTTTGTGTGATTCCTCGTTGTCTCGACTGACACCGAGAACTACAATGTCTTTGCCTTTGTATTCTTCATGGGCTGCTTTGAAGCTTTGGGCTTGTCTTGTGCAGCCGGGGGTGTCATCTTTCGGGTAGAAATACAGGATTACGGTTTTACCGGCAAATTGGGACAGGGAGACTGTGTTGCCGTTGGTGTCTTTGGCGGTAAATTGAGGAGCGGCACAGCCAATTGGTAAGGTCATAGTTTGGTTTCTCTTGTTTGGTTTTTATTGCAGTTCCTCAAGTTATTTTACTTGGTTGTGTGCCTTTCCAAGAGACTGTTGCGAAAAATCGCGTGAAGCGAAGCTATCCCCTAGGGAATCGCCCCCAACTCCATGACGTTAAGCTGTACTGGATTTAACTTGCACCTAAGACGCGGGGTAAGAGTGCCTATTACACGCATAGTTTCAATACTGAGATCTTGCACCATTGTCATAATCCTTTTTTGAACAGGCAAGATGCCTGTTCCACAAAGAGTTGATTTTCTTGTGGAACAGGCATCTTGCCTGTTCAGCCAGAATAGTGCAAGATGTGAGAATAGACATCTGCTTTTTAGCAGATGTCTAATTACACGC
>NZ_JANMZH010000427.1:0-6493 GCF_031383065.1 Microcoleus sp. OTE_8_concoct_300
CTTGTGGGATGGGCATCTTGCCCGTCCAATAAATTTATGAAAAGGACTTTTGCAAGAGGTCTAATAACTTACAATTTTAATTGTTATTGTGGGATGGGCGTCCCGCCCGTCTTTTTTGGACGGGCGGGACGCCCATCCCACAAACTTGTGGAAGTTATTTAATTCTCATTCCTAAGCTCGGGACGTGCCACACTTGACGGCGGGCTGTAGTTTCTCAAATCCGAGTATTGACCGGCGCGCCGTAAATTAGAGGGGCGCGAGCACTTTCTCACTTCACCATTCCTTACCGGAACTCGGAGGCAAGCGCAACCTAGGAAACCTATAAAAAGTATCCCCTTCATCATCTACTTCTAAAACCGCCGAAAAAATCTTAACTTGGCGACTTAAATACTGCTGAGCAACTTCAGCCTCAACCCTAGCATTAGCAGCCAGTTGAATCAGCGAAATTTGACTGTTTTGAGTTTCCAACAACTGATAAAAAGCCTCATCCAACCGCTGCTTTTGCTTGCTTTCCTCCAGATTTTTTACAATCAACAAGCCTGCGAATCCGCCCAAACCAATTACCAATAAAAATTCTAAAATTGCCATATTCTCGATTAAATTCCTGACTTCAAGAACGCAAATATAAAAATTATATCGTTTCCGGTTACATCGGAATGATTTAACCACAGAGGGCGCAGAGAACGCAGAGGGAGAGAATACAGAGATGAATAATTCCGATGCTACCGGATTTGATATTATCTATTATTCCCGCCCGCGGAGGCGGGCTTTGTCTGAACCGAAGCGATTTCTATCCGCGTCACCTTTATGTAGAAACGATTTCTATCGCCGTCACTCTTGATTTTTTTAGCCCGCCTCCGCGGGCTTTGTTTGACAAGAAATAATTTCAATCGCCCTCATTTTTTACACTTAAGCGATTTCAATCGCCCTCCGAGATCAAACTTGAGGTCGAACCAAATTTTCCTTCCCTTTAATCACCTTAGCAGATATAATCTTGTCTCCCTGCTTCAGTTGCTCCAAAACTTCTTTTCCTTCAATCATGTAACCAAAAACAGCATATCGGCCGTCCAACAGATTCAGGCCAGCGGGCGTGAGTTCAGGTTCAAACAAGAAAAAGAAAAACTGAGAAGAAGCGCTGTCGGGTTCAGCTTCAGTGCGGGCCATCGCCACAGTACCGAAAGCAGAAAAAGGTAAAACAGGCTCGTCACGATAGCGCCCCGCATCTTCTAGAGTAATCCCGTAAATAGGTTCCTTTTCGTCCCTGACGAGCACTTCCAGCGGAACATTCCGGTATTTACCAGTAGCAGGGTCAATAAAACCGACTTCCTTGCCTTCGGGGTCTCCGGTTTGCAAAACATAGGATTCTTCCGATCGAATAAACCGCAAACCGTCATAAAAACCTCGATCGACCAAATCCACAAAATTACCAGCCGTAACCGGGGCGCTGTAGCCGTCAACCACAACAGTAATTTCCCCTTTTTCTGTTTGTACAGACACAGTAGCCCGCCCTTTCAGTTGAGGCAGATTAGCATACTTTGCGGGCACTTCAAAAGGAAACTTTGTCACCATCAACTCTTCGATTTCGCCTACCGAACCCAGGATTGTGGCTTTCAAGTCAATCACTTTGTCCCTGTCTTTAGCCTCAACAGCCTTTTCGAGTTGAGCAATTCCCTCCTTGGCTTGTGCAACTAGCGCCTCAGCTTGCGGCTTTTTCGCATCGGGAATACTCTCTAAAATGTCAGATTCCCGGAGGTTGAGAATCCTAGAAGCCTTACTGACATCGCTGCTAATGGGCCCCCAACGTTTAGACCGTATGTGGTTGCCAATGTCTTCGAGACTGATTTGCAAATCTCGCACAGTCTGATTGTCAATAGGTAAAGCGAAGCGCAGCAGCGCCCGGCCGTCGGTAATCGCATTCCCTGCAGGCATACTGCTGCTGGGGCGTTTGGCATGGGAGACTGGACTCAAACTCAGTCCGAGAGTGAACAGCAGGAGCGCTAAAGCGACAGTTTTGACCCAGCGCTTGCACGTATCGATCGAGAAATTAGGCCAATGCAACATAACTTTAACTTTTATTGCCTCTATTATCTTCCCACAGCGCTGTCGGCCTTCTATCCGTTTGCCGTACACTGCTCGTCGCTGAACTTCCTCCCCTTGAGAGCTTTTTAGCTTTCCGTACAGCACTTGCCCCCTTTGAACGGTAAAATAAAATGCCAATTGCTTTTGGATGCCGTCAGCTAGACTGCGGCTTTAACTTGAGCCGCTCAAAAACGGATACCATCCCCACACTCCTGTCGTGGAGAGATCAAAATTTTAGACCAAGGTTCAATCTCCCAAATTCATCTGTGGAGCAAATCTAAAATCTAAAATCTAAAATCTAAAATCGACTGACTGTAGTTCCCCCGTGCCGGCAAGGCGACGGGATTGCCCGCAAAAATTTATATGATCTCCAGTAACGACTTTCGACCAGGTGTTTCAATTGAATGGAATAACGGCGTGTGGCGGGTTATCGAATTCCTCCACGTCAAGCCAGGAAAAGGCTCGGCTTTCGTGCGGACAAAATTAAAAAACGTCCAAACCGGAAACGTAGTAGAACAAACCTTCCGGGCGGGCGAGACTATGCCTCAAGCCAACCTCGAAAAGAGCGCGATGCAGCATACCTATAAAGAGGGCGACCAGTTTGTCTTTATGGATATGGAAACTTACGAGGAAAGTCGCCTCAGTGCCAAGCAAATAGGCGATCGTGTCAAGTACCTCAGTGAAGGGATGGAAGTCAACATCCTTCGCTGGAACGACCAAATCTTGGAAGTGGAACTGCCCAACTCTGTTGTCTTGGAAGTGCTGCAAACCGATCCCGGAGTCAAAGGAGATACTGCCACCGGTGGTAGCAAACCCGCCATCGTCTCCACCGGAGCTCAGGTTATGGTGCCTCTATTTATTTCCATAGGAGAACGGATTCGGATTGATACTCGTGAAGACAAGTACCTCGGCCGCGAGTAGAAACGACGGAGGAAAAGGGAGTTTTTAGTTTTTAGTTCTGAGTTATGAGTTAAAGAAGTCAAAATTCAACACTTATCGCTCACAGCTTAAAAACTATCTCTTTTGCCTCCAAAGTCGGTTAACTCTCCTAGCTTCGCCGAATTTTCAATTTTCAATTTTCAATTTTCAATTTTCAATTCTCAATTACCCTTGAATCTGCTGTGCAACTAGACTTAAACCAGCTTTGCGAACTGCTAACTGTATTAGACAAAACTGGCATTTCGGAACTGACCTTAAAAAGTGGGGATCTTGAACTGACAGTACGCAAAGGCATTCTGGCAAGTTCACCAGGCACCGCTGCTGCGCTCCCTGCTGCCATGGCGACAGTCGCTCCGATCGCGTTGGGCGCTGTTGCTAGCCCCACCTTAGCGTCAACTCCTACTATTGACCAAAATTTAGGAATGGATGTGGCAGACAGGGCACCCGTCGCCCCTGCCGCTGTGCCTGCTACCCTGTCTGCCCCTGTCGATACGAAATGGGTGCCAATTATCTCGCCGATGGTAGGAACCTTTTATCGCGCTGCAGCTCCCGACGAGCCGCCTTTTGTAAATGTGGGCGATCACATCAAGGTCAGCCAGACAGTTTGTATTATCGAAGCGATGAAGCTGATGAACGAGATCGATGCTGATGAAGTGTCCGGTCAAGTGATGGAAATTTTAGTGCAAAATGGCGAACCTGTCGAATACGGTCAAGTTTTGATGCGAATTAATCCGGATTGAAAGATTACTTTATTGTTATGGAATAAATGCTAGTATTTCCAGATCTCTTCTCTCCGGTGAGTTTGATGAAGTCATCCCAGCCTGTCCCGCAAGAGGTTGTGCAACAAGTTGCTGAGTATTTCAGTATTTTGAGCGAGCCAATGCGTTTACGAATTTTGAACTTGCTTCGCGACGGCGAAAAATGCGTGCAAGAGTTGGTGGAAGCTACTCAAACGAGTCAAGCCAATGTTTCTAAGCACCTAAAACTCATGCTCCAAGCTGGTATCCTCACTCGCCGGAGTGAAGGGACTTCAGCCTATTATAAGGTGCAGGACGAGTTAATTTTCGAGTTGTGTAATATGGTGTGCGATCGGCTTGCTAGCCGGATAGAACAGCAAGCCCTACACTTTCGGGCATTTAGCCTGACTACCAAGCACTGAAAATTAATCTACAACCCTGGGTCCCCAATCATGAGTCATCAGTCCTGAGTCATCAGTTATTAATCCCTACTCTCTGCCTTCAGACCGATGACTAATAACTCCTAATTAATGACTCCTAACTAATGACTCATAATTACTAAAGGGGAAAATTTTTGTCAAAACTTTGGCGGGTACTCGGCTGAGCCACCTCCAAACCTTCGCCACCCAAAAGTTCTAAAGGCTTGCCTTCCACCGAAATCCAAACCTTGGTATTCGGTTTTAAACTCGTAGCCGTATAGATAACTTGCCCTAACCGGCTAGTCATCGAATTGCTGCCTCCCCCCGAAGTAAATTCGGCCGACAAATCGACATAAACTCCGTCATTCTTGACACTCAAACTCCGGAGTTTTGTCCCCTTAGGAATTTCGCTAGAAACACTTGCATCCTTCGGCCCAGCCAACAAACTGTTAAAAGCAGCTTGTAAAGTTGCATCAGGCTTGTCAGCTTGTTTGACAGCTACTTTCGTAGGAACTCCCTCAAATTTACCGCTCGCCTCTTTAACCCAGTAGACTTGCACTGTCTGGGCTGCCGTCTGCTGCAAAGGCTTGGGCTGAGGCGACTTTGAGGCCAGAGCGTTAGGTGTCTGAGCGGTAGGTCTCTGAGCTTTAGGCGTCTGAGCGGTAGGCGTCTGAGCTGTAGGCGTCTGAGCTGTAGGTGGTTGGACAGGATTTGGAGGGGGTACGGGGATAATTACAGCAGGGGATTCCGCAGGAGTTGGGGACAGCGCCGGAGCGGTAGTCGGAGCGGAAGACCGCGTGTCTGCGGGGGTTGGCGAACGGTTCGCCGTCCACCAGGCAATGCCCCCTCCGGCCACTAAAGCCAACCCGCAAACACTGGCAATCACTGCTGTGGAGACGCGGCGTACTTCTTGTCCATCTTTCATAATACAAATCCTCTGCACACGGTGACATTTTTTTTAAGAAATAAACGGTCGAGGGCGATCGCTTATTCCTTAATTACTTCACTTCATTGTAAAGTTCCCGAAACACCAGGTCAGTTAGTTTTCGGCAAGTAGCGTTTCGAGCATCGGCGAGCCGTCTGCCGCGTTTTTTTGTTCCGTCGGCGTCAAGGGCGCGGCCTATGAAATATTCTCGCAATTCTAACTGAACGGCGCTGTACGCCTGCCCTTTGAGCTTCTGCGGTTCGATTCGGCAATGGACATAAGTCCACAGAGTGCCGCGAGTATTTGCGCAGCCTGTCCAGTTGCCACCACCGCTACCTGCTCGCCTTTGGCCGCTGAACTTTTCGACTTTGCCCAAGCCGCAAGCTTGCCGAAAGCGGCGCAAAGCTCTTTTCTTGGGCAAGCAGAGGAAGTCTTCAAACGGATAAATCCTAGATAGTATCCACCCCCGCTTCCTATAACCGAAGGCGAATCGGTCAAACACGCGGTGGTAGCTCACGAACAAACTGTCGCCGGGCACTTCGATCAGTTTGTTTTCTAGTTCGGCCTCGATATCGTGCAAGTCGCAAACCGTCGCTGCGAGATGACGCGTCATCGTTGAAAGGTTGGGTGGGTCAACTTCACCCTCTTTGCGATAGTGGTTGTTGAACCGGGACAGAATGCTTTTTGACAAGAAATCACCGCGATCGGCAAGCCAAGCCCAAAATGCCGGCGGCTGTCCTGTTTTCAAAAAACCGTTTCGCCGCTGCGACCTAACTGTAGTGCGTGCCGGATACTCCCAAGCTAGCCGTCTTGCTCAAGCAAAACCACATCCACACGGTGCGCGGACACGTCAATTCCTATTACTTTCATCGTCTCCCAACGCAATAAAAAACTCTTACATAACCTAGGAATCTCCCAGGGGCTTAACCCATATCCGCACAGGGGCTTAGGAGTTTTAAGCGTGCAACAGGGTTGGAATATCCTGCACGCGAACTAATACCAGTTTCCTAAAAATAGGCGACAATGAAACTGATAGTTTGAAGATTGTAGAATGAAAGTAGATTACCAAGAAATAATTGATTTAACACCTCTTGAGTTAAAAATATTTTTATCGTAGCCACGAACTATAACTCACCGAAAAAAAATCCGGCGCTTTATTGGTTAAAAGCTGAGTTGAGCCAAAGCCTTACAGATCTAACTGTAAGGATTCAGGTCTCAACTTGGGGTATTAAAGATGGGGTCTGCACAGCAGTATTAACCCTCGCTTTGATCGCTTGCTCAAAAAACTTGGCGGACTGAAGGTCTTTGACGACGGCAAGTTTGTATAACTGTCAATAAATTGGCAGTATCTTGGAACCGTGACCTTGAACGGGAACCGCCACTAACTTTTCTTT
>NZ_JANMZH010000493.1:0-3858 GCF_031383065.1 Microcoleus sp. OTE_8_concoct_300
AGTTTTAGCGCAGGGGCTCAAAAGTAAGGATTCTCTGTTTGAGTTTGATGGTTCTCAAATTGGTACTCGGCTGGGAAATTCTTTGTTGAAGTGGATTCGGCATCAGGATGGTGCGGCGAGTGTTGCGGTTGAGAAAGGGAATGGAGATGTAGGGGCGATCGCATCCTATGAGGATTTTAAGTCCCAAGCTCTTGCCCTATTTGAAAAATTGGACAAGGGCTACAACTACATGGGACTTGTCCCCATCTGGCATCTGCGCCGTGAGCTAGGGGAACAGGTGAGCCGGGAGAATTTCAAAGACTTGATTATGCAGATGCAGGCCGATCGTTTATTTTATCTCCAAAGTGGAGAGGCTCGTGGAGCAACTGATGAACAAAAGCAAGACTCGATCAGCGATGACATAAGAGGTCTTTTATTTTTCGCTAGCAAACCATCTTGAGATTGAGGCAGAAAACAATGACTGATCCGTATACACCGTTTGAAGAAGCACGCAAGCAACAGCCGAATCCTTTCAAATTGAAACCCATCGTAAGCGCGGATGAGGTTTGGGGTGAAGTCGTAACTGATCTCCCTGACCTCAACCAACAGGTTGACCAAACAATCTATAAAGCAATTTCTGAAGTCCGCCAAAAATATTCTGATAAAATCGGGATTGCAATCAAAGGTGATAGAGGCACAGGAAAAAGTCATACCATTCACCGGATATGGAAAACTATTGAGCACGAGGGTGGAGCTGTATTTGCCTACATTCCTCGATTTACTAACGCTAGTCGAATTGACTCCCATGTGCGCTTCCATCTTTCACTCAGCTTTAAGCACCAAGATGTTAGAGGAGTAACGCAATGGCAGCAACTTGCTGCGTCTATGATTGCGACTCTTAAGGGAACAGAATTTGAAGAAAAATATCAGCCCTATCTAGAAAAATGTAATCACCCTGAAGAATTAAGGAAATACCTCCTCCAAAATCTCAGCCAAGATCAACGCTTTCGATTTATTGATGAGGTGATGGAAGCAATCTTAGAATATCAACATGACCTCGATTTTAATTTTTTGAGAGCAGTTTTATTCCTTCTATTTAAAACTGCTCCAATTGCTCAACTTGGTATGGCTTGGATTCAAGGCATCGATCATCCTGAAACCAGGCAAAGGGGTTTACCAGAGTTTTCGCAGCAAGAACAAGATGCAAAATCTATTTGGTTCATAGAGCAGATATGTAAGATTGCGGGAGTTTCATCACGACCAGTGTTGATTTGTTTCGATCAGCTAGATGGAGTTAGTGTGGGTAATGACTGCGGTGATAGCGCAGCTCAAATAGTAGCTAGCTGCATAGATAGAATTTACTTTCAATGTAGCAATGTACTTCTCCTCTGTTGCGTTATTAGCGACACATGGAAGGAAATTGAACAAATGGGAAGTGGCATACCTGATCGTGTAGGACAAAGGTCTGTAGCTACAAACCCACCTACTTCTGATCAGATGTTAGAGCTTGTTAAATTGAGGCTAGCTTGGTTTCACAGAAAAAACAATCTAAATTCTGATGATTACCCTAGTTTATATCCTTTTGATGCTAATCAAATCAGAGGTATTGCAAGTAAAGCTGCTGGTGTGCGAGACTTGATGAAATGGTGTGCTGAACAATTTGAGTCAGTGGAAATTGTAGATCCAGGTACTTCAACGATAGACCCGAACAACAATAAACAGAAAGAGTTTCTGGATGCTTATAATGAACTATTGAATCGAGTTTCAGTCCCCGAGCAAAACGATGACCAGTTAGCTGCTATTATTGCCTCTACAATGGCAATGATTCCTAAATGTGGAACAGAAAATGTAATAATTACTTCGGTTACACATATTAATCAGGCAGGTCACGATTTACATTTGATTATTGATGGCTACGATGCAGTTCAACAAAAAGCAGTAAGAATTGGAGTCAGAGTTTCAGAAACTCTGACTGGCAGGACATTCAACGCAGCAATGGAACGACTGTTAAAATATACCAAACATAACATTACTCGTGGTTGCTTAGTCCGATCAACGCCTGTTCCTCTAAGTTGGAAGAAAGGCAAACAGCTTGAAGAAAAACTTGTACAGGAACAAGGAGGTGAAGTTGTTGTTCTAAAGAAGGATGAGATCAAGCCTTTAGCAGCACTTTATCAAATTCATGAAGAAGCTGAGAACTACGGCTTTACTCAGCAGCAGGTGATTGAATTTGTTAAAGAATTAAACCTTGCTGCTCAGAATCCACTAATTTGTGAAATTTTGAGTGCTCCAGTTTTAATATGAATCTTGAAATCATTAAGGGTATTCAATTACCCGCTTGTGATGTTGAACTGCTAACATTAGGCAGGCTAATTGCTGTACCATTCAGGCAAAATATCAGAGAAGGTGAGGTATTATGGCTCTATCCCAGCCAACACCTTCCTGATAATCTTAGCCTCGATCAATACTATCAGGCTCAATATTTGACGAAGGCTGAAAGTGTATTTGCTGAATTTCAAACATATCCTATTCAGCTTAAAGTATGGGCGCGTTGTGAATATCATTGGCGCATAAATTTACAACAAAAGCACCTTCTACAGAAAATTGCAGAGTCAACGGTTTGGAAATTGGAAGCTTTGGAACATATTTTTGAAAAATACCAAGTTTTCAAGCTATTGATTTTACGAGTTTATCGCCTGTCTAATCCTTGCGTAGTCAATGTGCAAACAGAGTCAGGAGCCTTCTATTGGCCGCAGCGTGACGATGTGATCGCAATCAACAGCGAGAGTGATACTCCGGTGATTTCTGAAGCTAATTTTTATCAGCGTAAAGCTCTCTTAGTGGGTGGAGAAGTCTATCCTTATAAAGATTTAGAAGCTTTGCAGTTGCAAGTTGAGCAAATTGGTAGTATCAACTTAGGTGCCAATCAGCTCAACGATGATATCAAAATGTTTCTAGGTTGGTCGAAAATTTTACCAACAGTAAAACCAGAGCCTGATATAGATTGGATTAAAACAATCGCACAAATCGGAAACTCTAGCGATGGTAATACATTTGAAAAGTTAGTCCGCAAAAGTTTTATCAAGCTAGGATTTGCCAATTCTAACAATAAACCAGAAGCTAGCCTCAATCCAGAATCAACAGGCGGTGCTGGCGGATTAGATTTCTACTGTGAAACTCCCTATCAGGTAGTGGGAGAATGCAAAGCTACCAAAAGTGAAACCGTAGCTGATGGCACGCCAGCGCAACTTATCAAGTTAGGACATAAGCATCTTCAGGAACAATACAACTGCTGTATTAAGATAATTATGGCGGCTGGTCAGCTAAATAGACACGCTAAACTAACTGCTATCGCAAACCACATGAACGTAATCCGCCCGGAAACATTGCAAAGATTAGTTGAATTGAAAGCTAAGCAACCAGGTTCGATCGATTTATTACAGTTAAAACCTTGTTTGGAACAACAGCCGTTTGGTGAGGAAGCCGATACTAAGGTTAATCGCTATATTGATGATGTGCGGGAAAAGCTTAAAGTGCGATCGCACATAGTTCAGCTAGTCAAAGACTTTTTGGAAAGAACAAAATCAACAAGTGTTGAATTTAATCAGCTTCACGGTGCTTATGCCTTTTCTATGTCGCCCCAACCTTTAAAATATGAAGAAATGCACGAAATTTTAATCGAACTTTCCTCACCTTTGACGGGTTTCTTAGGGCGAATTAAAGGCGAGGATTTAGGGCGCGATCGCTTTTATTTCCTGCGCGACTTGCCGCTAGATGATTGAGATACGTCAAGGGCGATTCCCTTCGGGATAGCTTCGCTTCACGTACTTCATCCAATTTCCTACACAGCATCAGGATCTACGCCCAATTCCCGCAACC
>NZ_JANMZH010000494.1:0-2394 GCF_031383065.1 Microcoleus sp. OTE_8_concoct_300
AGTTTTAGCGCAGGGGCTCAAAAGTAAGGATTCTCTGTTTGAGTTTGATGGTTCTCAAATTGGTACTCGGCTGGGAAATTCTTTGTTGAAGTGGATTCGGCATCAGGATGGTGCGGCGAGTGTTGCGGTTGAGAAAGGGAAGGGGGATGTAGGGGCGATCGCATCCTATGAGGATTTTAAGGCTGTGGCGCTGGATGTGTATGACAGGTTGAACCGGGATTATAACTTAGACGATTTAGTGCCGATTTATCGGATGCGTCGGGCGATCGGGGAAAGGGTAGGGCGATCGGAGTTCAATCAGTGGCTGTTGGAAATGCAGGCTAATGACATTTTTCAGCTTATAGGTGGTGAAATGACAGACATCACGCCCGATAAAGCTGAAGATTCCATCAAAACGGCACTTGGTGCACTCCGTTACTATGTCAAACGGCTAAATCCTTAAAATTGGCCTAAATCCCTTTGTAAATTCGTTAACCTCACACAAAAAACCATGACTAATTCTTCTTTTTCTTCCATTGAAGACCTGAACGTGGCTCTTTTAAATCAAAATCCATTTGCTAAACCTCCTTTTCTCAATGCTGGTGATGTTTGGGGCCAGGAATTCTTCGATGTTGAGACAATAAATGCCCACGCCTCTGATGCTGTATTTCAGGCACTAGCTCAAATTCGTGCTGGTCACTACAAGACAACTTCCATCGCTATAACTGCTCAGGATGGAACAGGCAAAACTCACATTATTAGCCGCATTCGCCATCGCCTACAGGAGCATGGCGGGGGCTTGTTTGTCTACGCTAATAAATATGGTAATATCAATCAAATTAAGCAAGGATTTCAGCGAATCTTGGCTGAGAGCTTGGGAAAGATTGGTAGAGATGGGGTGAGACAGTGGCAAGAACTAGCAACGGCAATGGCTAACAATGCTTTAAAGGTTTCTAAACCCAATGCTAAAGTTTTTTATCCTCAAGAATTATTGGAAAAATTTAAGGCAGGCACGCCCAAGCAACTAAAAAAGTGGGTTAAGGATCTAACAAAAGCATTTCTGCAAGCGAAAAGTGTTAACGATCCTGATATTGTCAAGGCAATTTTTTGGACACTCTCCGACGAGCAATCACTTTATGCAATTAAATGGTTAGAGGGTCAAGAACTTGCTAAATACAAAGCCGATGAGTTGGAACTACCGAGTCAATGCCAATCTTTTGAGGCGGTTTTGCAAATCTTAGATTTGATTAGTGAGTACAAGGAACTGGTCATTTGCTTTGATGAGTTAGACACGCCTGATGCCTACGACGATATTAGTGGCTTACACATCAGTCAGATTGTTGCAGGACTAATCAAAGATTTGTTCCAAAATCTAAACCGGGGTTTGATACTGAGTGTAATGATGCCTCCTCAATGGAGCAATAAAATAAAGCAGCTACCTGGTGGAGTGTTCACTAAGGTTTCGGTTCAGGGAAATCCGATTGACTTGAAATACATGGATGCAGAATCAATTGTTAACTTAGTTAGCTTTTGGTTAGACAAATATTATGAACGGCAAAACTTAATTCCTCCTGAGCCAATTTATCCATTCACTCAAATTCAACTTAGCGAGCTTGGCAAAGGAAAACCCACTGCTAGAGAGGTTTTGAAGTGGTGTAAAGAAAATTGTAATCCTCCTATTTATACGGGTGAAGGCACTAAAAATCCCGAGATTTCTAATCCCGTTGAACTTGCTTTTGTCAAAGAGCTAGAGGAAGACATAGGAAATTATTTAGAAGATAATTATCTGCTTGCTGATGCTATTTTATTTGGATTTCAGAGTGTGATTGGTCAGACGGTGGAAAGGGTAACAGTTCAGGAAGCCACAGATAAAGTTAAGAAACGTGGAGGCAAGGATGATTACATCAATTTCAAGGTAATTGTCAAAGACAAAGGAACAGATGTAAACATTGGAGTAGCAGTGCTTCAGTATGCTGGTGGCAAAGGGTTAGGAGCGGGTTTAAAAAGGTTAAATGATTACCAAACTTTTAATTTGACTCGAGGTTGTTTGGTTCGTTCCCAGAGCAAAAAGATTACTTCATACCTAGAGCAAAAGTATCTTGTACCGCTCATTAAACAGCAAGGTGGAGAATATGTTCCACTGAAAGAAGATGAAATCAAACCGCTGTTAGCTATTCGGGCTGTTCATCAGAAGCGCGAAGTAGATTATGGGGTTAGTGAGGAGCAGATTTTCAATTTTATTGCAGAAAAAGGTGCTGAGAAAATGCTAGGGGTTAGCAACCCCTTGCTTAGAGAGATTCTTAGCGATCCGTCCTATCAGGTTCCTACCGATCTGATTGAAGATGAACCCGTAACTGTAGCGGAGTCTATTATGGATGACTTATCGGAGTCCGAAGAATTAGATAAGTCGTGCGA
>NZ_JANMZH010000500.1:0-1044 GCF_031383065.1 Microcoleus sp. OTE_8_concoct_300
CGTTTTAGCAAAAATGTTGTGCGTTTCGTACCCCAAAAACCAGCAACAGGTAATGCCCCCAACTGGTATGTCGTTGATGCCACAGAAACAGGTGAAATGATTGCTCTAGCTGACGTACCTTACCGTTTAGGCATCGATGCACGCTCATATCGAGAACCTTCGGCTTCTAGCACCACGGCTGACTCCTATTGCACGCAAGGCTTTACCTACACCTTTGCCATGGAGGCAACTAAAGATCCTCAACCCCAGCAAAAACCTGCTTTTTATGACCAATATGCCCCTTATTACAGTTATGAGTTAAAGCGTCTGGCAGATTTTGGCTTAGTTTTCACCTATCGACGGATTTTGGGTTCTGACGAAGGGAAGGTGACAACCTTTGGTGGTATTACCTTTACCGCACCTGTGCCAGGAGATATCTCGATGCAAAACTGGACTTGGGGTAATGACTACCGCCCTGGTTCTTCCCAGGATAATTTAATTTATTCTCGCGCACAACTAGAAGCAGCCGGTCAACTGCAACCGGGTGGCTGGATGGGTGGTTTGCGAACAGAAACTTTGCGGCGCGGAGAAGAAAATGCTAAAGGATTTTTCTACTGGTTGGTAGCAGGAACTACTGATTCACAGCTCGGAAATGGGGTGAAAAAGCCTTATCCAAACAATCGTTTTTTGAGCGGGTTGGATTCGCCGATGGGGACGGTTCACGGACTTTCTAAATATCCTTATATGCGGGAGGGGCGGCGGATTATTGGGCGCCCGAGTTTCAATCAGCCTCAAGGCTTTACCATCTGGGAAGTTGATATGTCTCGCACTAATTTTAAGGATAGTTTTTACCGTCAGAATCTGTCGGATCAAGAGTATCGCAATTTGTGGCTGGCTGTGGGTGGTTTGGATGCGCCGGCTTTGGCTGTGGGAACTCAATCTGTTGAGGATACAAACTCGCGATCGCGCGCTACGATATATCCTGATTCTGTGGGGATTGGTCATTATGCGATCGACTTTCACCCCTGCATGACCAACAGCCCCCCAGAAGCACCGGGAAATACC
>NZ_JANMZH010000531.1:0-1704 GCF_031383065.1 Microcoleus sp. OTE_8_concoct_300
ATCTGATTGAAGATGAACCCGTAACTGTAGCGGAGTCTATTATGGATGACTTATCGGAGTCCGAAGAATTAGATAAGTCGTGCGATAATTTACTCAGCCAATTTAATTAAGGCTTCATAAACTATCAATTTCATATTGGCAAAAATACTCTTATGTCGCTAGTCAACATTGACAGGGCTATCCGTTTGTCGGCCCCAGACGTAGAAGCTTTAATTCAAGGGCGAATGATTGCAGCTATAGTGTGGCGAACGTTTAATCCGGGAGAACAATATGCACTCTATCCTGGCAATGTTTCAGGTGATTTGCCTTGCGATCGATATTATCGATCGCATTTTTTACCCGTTGCTCAAAAGGCACTTGCTCAGTTAAATTCAGATAAAGTTTCGATCAAAGCTTGGGCTAAGTGCGAATTGTGCCAAATGGTGAATGAGGCGGAATCTTTAGAGGCTTTGTCGCGGTTAACAGTCTGGAAAACAGAGGCATTACAGCAAATTCTCCAGCAGCGTCCTTTTATTTTTGTAGCTTACCTGCGGGTTTATCTGCTACCTCAGCCGCTAGAAATGTCTGTGCATCCCAGCGGCAATTTTGTACCTTTGCCAAAGTCTCTAAATGTTACTGATTCAACGCCTGTGTTGAGCGAGTCTATCTTTGCTAAACGCCGTCAAAAGCTGCAAAAACTAGAGCCTCCTGAACATCCCGAATTAGAAGAGTTGCAAAGTGCATTAGTGCATTTATCCACCACCAACCCAAAAGCCAAACAACTAGACGCAGAAATTAAAATATTTCTAGGTTGGTCTGAAAATTTACCAGCAGCAAAACCAGATCTAGATTTAGATTGGATTAAAACGATCGCAGCTTTAGGCAATCGCAGCATAGAACTAGAAGAAAAAAAAAGCAACTATCAAGCAGGCACCGATTTTGAGAATATCACACGTCAAAGCCTTGAATTCTTAGGATTCCAGATTGAGAAGGCCTACAAAGGCGGTGCTGGTGGCTTAGATTTATTTTGCTCCAAACCCTATCCCTTAGTTGGTGAGTGTAAGGCGGGTAAACTTATCCCCAGTCGAACTGCTGAGGAATTGATTAAACTGGGAGGAATGCACTTAAGTCGGGATAAATTTTTAGAATCTACCAAGTTAGTAATTGGCCCTGGCAATCCTTCGGGGGATATGTTGAAAGCAGCACAAGAATGGAAAATTAGTATTATCAATGCCATGACTTTACAGAAGCTAGTTGAGTTAAAAGCTAAATATCCAGGTGCTGTCAACTTAGTTGAACTCAAGCCCTATCTAGAAATGGGGCGGCAAATTGACGACAGAATTAATGATTATATTCAGAAACTTGAAAGAGAAATTAGGCTGCGATCGCAAATCATACAAGCAGTGAAACAACTTTGCTCAGATAGCGACTTTCCAACGGTTGTTGAGATTAAAGTTCAATACAATGCTACATTTGCCGCCACTGATTCTAAGCTGACAAACGAATCAGTAAAGGATTTGACTATAGAGCTTGCTTCACCGCTGACTGGTTACTTAGGGCGAATTAAAGGAGACAATTGGCAAAGCGATCGCTTTTATTTCCTGCGCGACTTGCCGCTAGATGATTGAGATACGTCAAGGGCGATTCCCTTCGGGATAGCTTCGCTTCACGTACTTCATCCAATTTCCTACACAGCATCAGGATCTACGCCCAATTCCCGCAACC
>NZ_JANMZH010000544.1:0-16316 GCF_031383065.1 Microcoleus sp. OTE_8_concoct_300
CCATTCCTTTGGCAGCTATGTAGCATTTGAGATGGCCCTACAGTTACTTCATCAGGGACAAGAGGTGGCTCTGCTCGCCATTCTGGACACAGAGGCACCGCTTCCTACAAACAAACCTGTAGAGGTTGAGCATGATGATGAGGCTAGATACTTAATTGATGTGGCAACGACCATAGAACAATTGTTGGGAAAGAACTTATCGGTATCTTACGAGGATCTTCAGCCCCTAGCTCTGGACGAGCAATTGAACTACATTCTGGAGCGGTTGAAAAGGGCCAACTTCTTCCCTCCAGAGGCTAAACTAGCGCAACTTCGCGGCCTGGTGCAAGTTTTCAAAGCCAACCATAAAACTCATTATGTGCCACACGAAGTATATCCGAATCAAATTACCGTTTTTCCTGCTAGTGAACAGTTCTGGAGTGAACAGTTCTGTGATAATCCCGCAATGGGTTGGGATAAGGTTTCTTCCGAACCCGTAGAGACCTACTCAGTCCCGGGCGATCACATCACAATGGTGACCGAACCCCACGTCCGGGTTTTAGCAGAAAAGTTAAGAGCCTGCCTCGATAAGGCACAGGCAGATGATGAAAGAAAATAAGATAACCCAACACCCTACAGCCACACATATGCGGGTCTTCATCATCATTTGGTTGGGACAGATGGTCTCGCTCATCGGCTCC
Organism: Microcoleus sp. OTE_8_concoct_300; assembly: GCF_031383065.1. Lineage (NCBI taxonomy): Bacteria > Bacillati > Cyanobacteriota > Cyanophyceae > Oscillatoriales > Microcoleaceae > Microcoleus > Microcoleus sp. OTE_8_concoct_300. Next base: position 681 of record NZ_JANMZH010000544.1, read on the forward strand.
GGTCTCACCGGCTTCGCGCTGGGCGTGTGGGTATACCAGCGCACTGGCTCGGTCACTCAGTTTGCCCTGATTTCTTTGTTTACGACCCTACCGGGCATTGTGATTTCCCCCATAGCAGGCACCCTTGTTGATCGCTGGGATCGGCGCTGGACTATGCTATTAGGCGACTGCGGCGCAGGTCTGAGTACCCTGGCGATCGCACTGTTGCTCTTGACCGATCGGCTTGAACTCTGGCATATCTACTTAGCCACATCCGTCAGTTCCACCTGTAGCGCCTTCCAGTACCCAGCCTATGCAGCTGCCACCACGCTGCTTGTGCCGTCGCAGCATCTCGGTCGTGCCAGTGGATTGATCCATCTGGGGCAATCCGTCGCCCGACTCATCTCACCAGTACTGGCGGGCATACTGGTCGTGACCCTTCAAATTCAGGGCGTTATCCTGCTCGACTTTGCGACATTCCTCTTCGCCCTCGTGACGCTGCTCTTGGTTCGGTTCCCCAAACCTCAACCTGAAACCACACCAGCCAGCCAAGTTGGGAAAGGTTCGCTACTACGTGAGGCTGCCTACGGTTGGACTTACATCACGGCTCGTCCTGGACTACTAGGGCTGCTGATCTTCTTGGCCACCAGCAACTTCCTCGTGGGCATCGTTGAGGTGCTAGCCACGCCACTGGTACTGTCCTTTGCCTCAGCTGCTGTACTAGGCACTGTGCTGTCTATCGGAGGCAGCGGCATGCTGGTCGGTAGTGTGGTGATGAGTACATGGGGAGGACCAGTGCGCCTCATCAAAAGCGTGTTTGGCTTCATGCTACTCAACGGACTGAGCATTGTTATAGCCGGACTGCGGCCCTCCGCCCCGCTTTTCGCTTTTGCCGCCTTCCTCTTCTTTGTCGGTCTGCCAATCATCAACGGCTCTATCCAAGTCATCTTCCAAAGAAAAGTTATGCCCGATGTGCAGGGAAGAGTTTTTGCCTTAATGAGAGCGATCACAGAATCATCCCTACCGCTGGCTTATGTCGTCGCCGGACCGCTAGCTGACCGGGTCTTCGAGCCCCTCATGACCACTGGTGGACTCCTAGCAGGAAGCATTGGACAGCTCATCGGCGTTGGACCGGGGCGCGGCATTGGTCTGATGTTCATCACATTGGGAGCGCTCACCATGCTGGTAACGGTTGTCGCCTACCAGTACCCGCGCCTGCGACTGCTAGAAGAGGAACTACCGGATGCGATCGCCAACCCAGCTGCTGCTTTAGCTGAAAACCAAGGGCAAGACCCTGCTAAAGCTAATTAGGGCTTGCTGAATAAGCGCCATCAGGTGGCGCTGCCTGAGTTTCGATCGCCAGAACGAGACTCAGGTGCAAGGAAAACAGGTAAAATGGCACAGAACCCTTGCACCACCGTTGACTTCAGGGGGCGACAAGCGCCCCTGAAGCATTACAGGCAAGCGTTTTCGCGCGCTCGACCCTGCAACAAAAATTTGAGCTTGTTGACACAAAGCTCCCAAGAGGGGAAAAAGTACCCAGTTGTGATAAAAAATAAGGGTCTCGTTAATACCACAAGACCCCAATTAATAATATGTTGCCATCATTCTATCACGATCTACTCCAAAAATATCTCACACCAGCACAATTACTTACCCTAAAAATGCTCGCACAAGTTGTTACAATCCCAGAAACAAGTCAAAATCGAACGATTAGCCGCAGCTCTGCCATTACCGATATTGCAAAGTAGTCGTCGCCGTCACATACAACGATTTTTACAGATTAAGCCACTTAGCATACTTGTGCTCTGGTTTCCGATTATCAAAGAAGCGATCTCTCATCAGCTCAAAGCCGGTACTCAATTAGTCATTGCATTGGATAGAACCCAAGGTCAAGAGTATAACGTCTTAATGGTAAGTGCGATTTATCAAAAAAGAGCTTTTCCGCTATTCTGGACGCTTTTAGAGAAACAAGGGGCTTCTAATCTAGCCGAACAGCAACAAGTATTAAGTAGTTAAGCAAAATTAATTACATAATTATCTCCAAATTCTTTAAGAATTATTTCGACAGATGAAACAAGAGATTGCCAGCTAGAGTAGGCATCTATTTCGAGCCATTCATATTTGATAAACCGCCACAAAATCTCAATTAAATTCAATTCAGGTGAATATAGCCTTTCTCAGAAAGATGAGGTATGATGTTACTGACATTCATTCATGAGGGTCAAACAGAGAACACACATCGAATGAACTATAATTATATGGTTCAGTAAAGCCACGCGAAAGCGATAGCACACATAATAGCATTTTTCTGACAGCACGATCTGGTTGACTCACAACACGTTTACTTGTACTCCTCTTCATACATTGTTAAAAATGAAAACTTATTCGATTGATTTTAGGCAAAAAATCCTTGATACTTATCATACTGAACCGATTTCACAAAAAGCAATAGCTAAGCGTTTTTCTGTAGCCCTCAGCTTTGTACAAAAATTGCTTAAACAATATCGTGAAACAAAAAACATTACTCCCCGAACTCACCGATGTGGAGTCAAAGGCAAACTGAATGCAGAGCAACTACTCATATTGGGGGAATTGATTGAATTAAACAATGATGCTACTCTTGAAGAACTTCGTTATTTACTTTATGGGAAAATTGGATTTTCCGTTAGTAGAGCGACAATAGCAAGAATGATAAAACTCTTAGATATTACTGTCAAAAAAAAACTCTCTTCCCCTCGGAAAAAGGCACCGACCGAGTTCAACTCCTGCGATGTGAGTTCTGGCAAAAAATCAAAGAGTAAGGTTTGAAAGACTTAATATTCATTGACGAATCTGGAGTTAATTTAGCAATGGTTAGGTTATATGCTAGAGCTTTGAAAGGTCAAAGAGCCAGGGGGCCAAAACCAACTTGCGCGTGGCAAAAATGTCTCAATAATTGGAGCAATGTCAGTCAAGGAAATTTTGACATCGGTTAATCTAATAGGCCCAACTGATGCAATTACATTTGAAGCTTTTATTATCAGAAAACTTGTGCCAAAACTATGGAAAGGTGCTTGTGTAGTCATGGATAATTGTCCCATTCACTTGGGAGAAGAAGTGAAAAAAGCGAGCGAAAAAAAAGGGGCAAAATTAATATACTTATCTCCTTATTCACCAGATTTTTCACCAATTGAGAATCTCTGGTCAAAGCTTAAAATTATTCTCCGTTCTATCAAGACTACTAATTATCAAGAATTAGCCAAAGCCCTAGAGTGGGCGTTCAGTCAAGTTACATCATCAAATATTTTTAACTGGTTTACACACTGCTGTTATTGTACCTCATCTTTCTGAGAAAGGCTATAGTTTCCCAGAATTAAAAGAATAGCCCTAACCCCTATCCTGTGTCATAATCCCCTCTGCAGCACCGCTTTACTTATTTTTTTCTTCCGCTATTAGCAATTAGCCATTACCCTGCTGAAACTCCTGCAAATGAAACTTGCTTGAATTGTAAAGTTTCATTTGCGATCGGCATTGTCTACCAGAGTCATCGGCAGGGTTGTGCCTCAAATCTTCAGCGCGGTAGTGAGTTACACCGCCATTAGGGTTCTCAGCGGCCTGGCGTGTCATGTTTTTAGCGTTATATCAATTTATATGTAAGTTTGAGGAAATTCTACTTTGGAGAGCCCATCTGTAAAGTAAAGTTAAAAACTACTACCAATAGCTCTAAACCAAGTAATCTATTAGATATGATTGCTAAGTGCTTTCCTAAAGGCGAAAAAGTTTTACAAAGGCTAGAAAAAAAATCAGGCGCGTCAGCATCTTTAGTTAGCTATAATTATAGCCCTCTCCGAGAAAACACGTAAGTAGCCATGCTTGTTCAAGCAAGTTACTGTCTAAAAATTTTCACTAACTACAAGAGATTGCTTTTCTATATATGGCGTTGCTTAATCAGGGTATGAAAAAAATAAGTTTAACATCCAGAAGCTTTGTGGATACTGGTTTCTATGACTGGCATATTTAGCCTTTCATACCGTAAATCAGCAACGCCCTATATATATTTCCTCAGCCTCATTGCACTAAATCCACTGAGATTTTTCAGCCAACTCGTTACCCAGGAGTAACACAAATCCATGTCACACACCTCTGCAACCACTTTCTTATCAAACCGTTCTAAAAAAAAGGTGTCCCTGCGCCTGATTTTAGTATTCCCATTCGTTCTGCAAATCTTTGCAGCCGTCGGGCTCACAGGTTGGCTATCCTTACGCAACGGACAAAAAGCAGTCAACGAAGTTGCTAGCCAGTTGCGGAGTGAAATTACGGCCCGCATCCACCAGCAGCTCAACACATACCTAGATACAGCCCCTCGCGTCAATCAACTGAATGCCAATGCCATTCGACTAGGATACTTAAATCCAGACGACTTAGAGAGTGCAGAGCGTTATTTATGGGAGCAAGTACAAGTCTTCAATTCTATACCTAATATGGGTTTTGCTACCAAAAATGGAGAGTTCATTGCCGTTGAACGTCAAGAGGATGGCAAAGTAATTTTTAAAATAGCAGACAAAGAGTATCGGAATGAACTTCATATCTATGAATCTGATAGCGAAGGCAATCAAACAAACCTCTTACAAGTCTCCCGTAACTATGATATACTCACTCGTTCCTGGTATAAAGATAGTGTACGCTTAGGCAAGCCGACATGGAGTAAGATTTTTCCGATTGTCGGTCAAAAAATGCTCTCGCTCCCCGCCGGACATCCCGTTTATGACGCAAGTGGTGAGCTAAGCGGAGTATTAGTTGCTAATTTTCTGCTCTCTTTCGTCAGTGACTTCCTGCACAGCTTAAAAATCGGACGTTCGGGAGAGACATTCATTATAGAACGTTCAGGATTTCTAGTAGCTAGTTCAAATCTCAAAGAAGCATTTATCACGAAAAATGGTAAGATGGATCGCCTAAATGCTTTAGACAGCAAAGATGATTTAATTCGGCTGACAACAGCGCATTTAAAAGAACACTTTGGCGACCTCACTAAAATTAACAGTTCTCAACAATTAGATTTTACTCTCGGCGGCCAGCGGCAATTCCTCCAAGTCATGCCATTTCAGGATAGCCGAGGCTTGGACTGGCTGATCGTGGTGGTAGTTCCTGAAAGGGATTTTATGGATCAAATTAACGCCAATACCCAGACTACCATTGTGTTGTGTTTGGGAGCCTTGGCGCTGGCTACCGTTTTAGGAATATTAACCTCACGCTGGATTACCCGCCAGATTCTCCTTTTGAGCGAAGCTTCTAGGGCAATTGCGAGTGGAGAGTTAGAGAAAAATGTGCAGGTAAAAGGCGTAGAAGAACTAGAAGTTCTGGGTCAGTCTTTTAACCTTATGGCCCAGCAGTTGCGCGAATCCTTTAAGGCGCTAGCCAAGACCAATTCAGAGCTAGAAATCCGAGTAGAAGAACGCACCGTCGAACTCACGGAAGCCAAACAAATCGCTGATACTGCCAACCAAGCTAAAAGTGAATTTTTAGCGAATATGAGTCACGAATTGAGAACGCCACTCAATGGCATTTTAGGGTACGCTCAAATCCTAGAACGATCGAAAACGATGGCTCCGAAAGAGCTCCAAGGCATCAGTATCATTCACCAGTGTGGCTCCCACCTGCTAACCCTGATCAATGACATCTTAGACCTCGCTAAAATTGAAGCCCAGAAATTGGAACTGTACGCGAAAGATTTTCATTTTCCTTCCTTTTTGCAGGGAGTCGCGGAAATCTGCCGCATCCGAGCCGAACAAAAAGGAATTTCCTTTGTTTATCAACCCTGTTCTGAACTGCCTGCGGGCATCCATGCTGACGAAAAACGCTTGCGACAGGTACTCATTAACTTACTGAGCAATGCAATTAAGTTTACCGAGTCGGGAGGGGTGACTTTTAAGATAGAACCTCTCCAAAAGGGGACAGGTGAAAACTTACAAAGCAATGAGCCAAAGCCAGCCTCACCAATTCACAAAATTCGCTTTCAAATAGAAGATACTGGCGTTGGTATGACACCAGAACAATTAGAAAAAATATTTTTTCCTTTTGAACAGGTAGGAGACAGCAAGCGTCATGCGGAAGGCACCGGACTAGGTTTAACAATTAGCCAGAAAATTGTCGAAATGATGGGTAGTACAATTCAAGTAAAAAGTCAGTCAGAATCCGGCAGTGTTTTTTGGTTAGATTTGGATTTACTGGAAGCGGCAGACTGGGCAAATACAGCCACCATTGCCAAGCTAGGAAAGCTAGTTGGCTACCAAGGTAGAAAGCAGAAAGTTTTGGTTGTGGATGACAAATGGGAAAATCTCTCAGTCATTGTCAATCTGCTCTCACCCCTCGGATTTGAAGTAACCGAAGCTAAAAACGGTCAAGAGGGTTTAGAAAAAGTAGAAGAGTTTAAGTTTGATATGATTATCACTGACTTGGTGATGCCAGTGTTAGATGGTTTTGAGATGATGCGCCGTATCCGAAATTTGCCACACTATAAAGAAGTGGCAATCATTGCTTCATCTGCCAGTGTATTTGCTACCGATCAACATAAAAGTTTGGAGGGGGGAGCCAACGATTTTCTCGGTAAGCCAGTGCAGGCAGAAGAGCTATTTGAGATGTTGCAAAAGTATTTAGAAATTGAATGGATATATGAGGAAAAAAAGCCGGAAGAAATCAGCACTATTTCCCTTTCCTCTGCTCCTCAATCACTTTCTGAATCGACCTCTTTAATAGTTCCGCCGCCCGAAGAAATTGAAATTTTATTTGAACTGGCTATGAGAGGCAACGTAAAAGCAATTGTGGAGCGCAGTGAACACCTAGAAAAATTGGATAAGCAATTTGTTTCCTTTGCTATTGAGCTGCGCCAGTTAGCCCAAGGCTATCAGGTGAAAAAAATCAAAGATTTTATTAAATCCCACAGAATCTAAAAATAATGAAGGTAGGCAATATGGAAACAAGCACCATCTTAATCGTCGATGACAACTCTAGCAATCTGGACGTGCTTTCTGAAGCCTTAGCTGGTTCTGGATGGGAGATATGGGTAGCAACTGATGGCGAAACTGCCATCGAACAGGCTGAATATAGTCAGCCTGATTTGATTCTGTTAGATGTGATGATGCCAGGAATTGACGGGTTTGAAACCTGTCATCGGCTGAAGGCAAGTCGGTTGACGCACGAAATTCCGGTGATTTTTATGACGGCTCTTTCTGACATAGGAGATAAAGTCAAAGGCTTTAATCTAGGGGCGGTGGATTACATTACTAAGCCTTTTGAACAAAAGGAGGTGTTAGCTCGCGTCAATCTCCATTTAACACTGCGTTCTTTGACTAAAACTCTCGCACAGCAAAATCTGCTTCTCAAACAGGAAATTGAAGACAGGCTCGCAGCAGAAGCAGCGTTACATCAGCTCGCGCAGGAGTTAGAAAAACGGGTGGAAGAACGAACGGCTGAACTTTCTCAAGCTTTGGATCATCTTCAAAAAGCTCAAGTGCAAATCGTTCAAAGTGAAAAGATGGCTTGTCTTGGTCAACTTGTAGCTGGGGTGGCTCACGAAATTAACAATCCAATTAGTTGTATCTCCAATAATATCCCTATTGCTAAGGAATATATTGCCGATTTGCTCGGGATGATTCGGCTTTGCCAGCACAGCGTTACTTCGACATCAGAATTTGAGGATAAGTCCTTGGAAATTGAGTTAGATTTTATTGTTGAAGATTTGCCCAAAATTATTGATTCAATGGCGGTAGGAACAGAGCGACTTTACAATCTTTCTCTGTCACTGCGTAATTTCTCTCGGTTGGATACATCGGCACTAACGCCAGTGAATATTCACGATGGGCTAGATAGTACCTTATTAATTTTAGGGCATCGACTGAAAGCTAAAGGAACTTTCCCAGAAATTGCAGTGATTAAAGAGTATGGCGAATTGCCGCTAGTCGAGTGTTATCCGGGGCCACTTAATCAGGTGTTTATGAATATATTGGCGAATGGAATTGATGCTTTAGAAGAGTATACAATCAGTTGTCCGCTGTGCGGGGAAAAGAAACAGAGCAATCACAGTCCACAGATTCGGATCTGCACTGAAATGCTTGAGGGTGACCGAGTGGTGATTCGGATTGCTGATAATGGGGTTGGCATAACTGAGGAAGTAATGCAGCATTTATTCACGCCGATGTTTACTACTAAATCAGTGGGTAAAGGGACTGGTTTAGGTTTGTCTATTAGCCGTGAGATCGTCGAAGAAAAACATGGTGGTAAGCTGACTTGCATTTCGTCGCCCGAAGGGGGGGTAGAGTTTGTAATTGAGCTTCCTATTCAGCATTAGTAATGGGGATTTTTTATGGTGAATCTTTGTTTGGCTGTTTGGTCAATATACCGTTAATCATGCGATCGGTAATGTCTAATTTACCAATCACCGTCACTGTCAGTCGATTTGAGATTTGATATCAATTCCGGTTGCATTGGAATGATTAAACCGCAGAGTACACAGAGAACGCAGAGTCTCCAGAACACAGAGATGAATACAGGACGATGAAGGGCGGATTTGATATGAGACGGGGGCGCCAGAGGTTCGGCTCGCGCGAGCTCTCGCCGTCGAGTCGCGCGAGCATCGAAGGATTTGAGATTTACTCCACAGATGAATCTGGGAGCTTGAACTAGGGTCGAAAATTTTGGGCGGATGGCGATTGGTGGTTCACAAGTATCCGTTTTTGGGCGGGGTCAAACTATTGGCTGCCTATGAAGAAGCATAGGGCTTGTCCGAACTGAAATTAGAATTTCCCATCATAAACTCCCGTATCGCAAGTTCTAGAACGCCTGAGTGCCTCACGCCCACTGTTCTAACTATGGGCGTTCGCACCCGTGAGCGGTATCAACCAGGAATTTGCCCTCGCCCCACCCCACTCCAAAACGGTGATGAAGTCGTTCTGATTCCCCCTGTGAGCTCTCCCCCTCTCCCCTCGGACACTCGCCCGAGGGCGATCGGTTTGTCACCGGGCGGGCGATCGAGCTAAACTGAGAACTGAGGCCTGCCTTCGATCGGAAGAAGTCCTCAAACTTCTTGGAAGAAATTGTTTTACCTAGGAGTGGGTCAAGCCCACTTTTTTTGTTGCATTAGTCCCAGGAAAAGAGCTCAGGGGGTCAGACTTGCAAGTTGAGGACTGATCCAGTAGGGGTAATCCCCCCGCTGGAGATCCCCTGCAGGGATGTTGGCTAAGTCCCAAAGTTGAAGAGGAAAGTCGCAGCCACCTAATCAAACCACCTCAAAGCCAAGCAATCTCAACACCAAATTTTTCCTTGCCCGTATCCGAGTTCAGGAGTTTTAACTTAAGTATTCGATATGACTCATCCCCTAATCCCACAAATCATTGACTTAGCTACCCCCGTTGCGGAAACACTGGGATTGGAAGTAGTGGGAGCAGTGTTTCACACCAACCAAAATCCTCCCGTCTTGCGGGTAGACATCCGCAACCTCCAACAAGACACCGGTTTAGCCGACTGCGAGCGCATGAGCACAGCCCTCGATGCGGAGTTAGAGGCAGCCGACATCATACCCGATGCCTACGTGCTAGAGATTTCGAGTCCCGGAATATCCCGATTGCTCAGCAGCGATCGAGAATTCATTACCTTTAAAGGTTTCCCCGTGACAGTCAAAGCCACCGAACCGGACTCGCGAATCAAAGAGTGGAAAGGACTACTCCTCTCCCGGGATGAAACAGCGGTTTATCTCAATCAAAAAGGGCGACAGGTTAAAATTCCCCGCCCTCAGATTGTCAAAGTTGAACTAGACGAAGGAAAGGAGAGGTAAAGGGAAATTTGGAGTTTTGAGTTTTGATTTTTGAGTTTTGAGATTGCCTCGCAGCAAGCTGAAAACGCTTCGCTGCGAGTTACTTTTTAACAATCACATCTTTAGCAGCGGGTTGAATAGGAACAACAAATAAATTGTTACAGCACCCTGCTTTCCTTATCCTATCCAGTAACTCATCAATCATCTGCCATCGCTTTTACTCGAAAATTCCCCAGTACCAATTACCGATTACCAGTTACTTATTACCAAAGCAAAAAAGGAGTGTTTTATATGTCAATGGTTCCCCTGCCCGGACTAAAAGAAATGGTCGAAGGTATTAGCAAAGAACGCAATTTACCGAAACACGCCGTCCAAGCAGCCTTGCGAGAAGCCCTGCTCAAAGGATACGAACGCTACCGCCGGACCCAAAAACTCGACCACTTCAGCGAAGAATACTTCGACAACTTTGATGTAGAACTCGACGCAGAACAAGAAGGTTTCCGCGTCTTAGCAAACAAAACTATTGTCGAAGAAGTCATCAATCCCGATCACGAAATTTCACTTTCTGAAGTGCAAGAAGTAGCCACGGAAGCTCAACCGGGCAGCATCGTGCTCGTAGACGTAACACCAAATCAAAAAGAATTTGGTCGCATGGCGGCCATCCAGACCAAACAAGTTCTTGCTCAAAAACTGCGCGACCAACAGCGCAAAATGATTCAAGAAGAGTTTAAAGATTTAGAAGAAACCGTTCTTCAAGCAAGAGTGCTCAGGTTTGAGAGGCAGTCGGTGATTTTAGCAGTCACCAGCAGCTTCGGTCAGCCAGAAGTAGATGCCGAACTCCCTAAGCGGGAACAGTTGCCCAACGACAATTACCGGGCAAACGCTACATTCAAGGTTTATCTCAAAAAAGTAGGCGAAGGCTCAACTCGTGGGCCGCAGTTACTTGTTTCTAGAGCCGACGCAGGTTTGGTGGTTTACCTGTTTGCTAACGAAGTACCAGAAATAGAAGACGGGGTGGTGAGGATTGTCGCCGTAGCCAGGGAGGCAAATCCGCCCTCCCGGCACGTCGGCCCCCGGACTAAAATAGCAGTTGATACTCTCGATCGCGATGTAGATCCGGTAGGAGCCTGCATCGGAGCGCGGGGATCGCGGATTCAGGTAGTAGTCAACGAATTGCGCGGCGAAAAAATAGACGTGATCCGCTGGTCTCCAGACCCAGCAACTTATATTGCCAACGCTCTGAGTCCCGCTAGAGTAGATGAAGTGCGTTTAGTTGCTCCAGAAGGCAGGAGAGCTCACATTTTGGTCGCTGAAGACCAACTGAGTCTTGCCATTGGCAAAGAAGGTCAGAACGTGCGCCTCGCAGCCCGCCTAACTGGTTGGAAAATTGATATCAAAGATATTGCTAAGTACGATCGCGCGGCCGAAGACAGCAAATTGGCAGCAGAAGCAACCAGGCTCGAAGAACTAGCAGGCGACTACGACGCAGACGAAGCAGGCGACTACGACGAGGAAACCGCAGAATTTGATGAAGAGGAGGCAGCCGCCACGGAGGAAACCGAAGCCGCCGTCTAAAAACTGTGACATTCACAATATTTTCTCTCGAAGGGAGACAAGGAGGACTTGTCCCCTACTCCCCCCTCTCCCCCTACTCCCCCTTTCACAAGAAATGAAACCGAACTACCGGTGCTGTGCAAGTTGTCGAAAAATAGCTCCTAAGGAAGCTTTTTGGCGAGTAGTCAGGCTCTATCCTTCTCATCAGGTACAATTAGATAGTGGCATTGGCCGTTCGGCTTACCTTTGTCGGGAAGCCGAATGCCTCAAAGCAGCTCAGAAAAAAAATCGACTTGGGCGATCGCTCAAAGCGCCTGTGTCTGACGAACTGTACCAAACACTTTGGCAGCGTTTAGCCACATCTGAGTGTAAATCTGACCGTACATCTGACACCATCCCGGGCCGGGCGAAAAACCGACAATAGTTCGGCCTCGACTGTATAAACCCTCTTGGCAGCCCTACCAGTAATTACCGGTAGCGCCAGCTCTAAAACCCCAATCCGATCTGCCCACCAGTCTGGAAAGATTTGTGTCAGATTAGATAAGGGTAGGGTACTAGCAGAGGTATCCTCAAGGTGGAAAAGCAAACTTTGAAGCTTGAGAGAGTGGCAGTTGCCAAAATTCAGACTTCAGAGTTCCAAGTTCCTAAAAAGACTTGAGAATTCTCCAACCGCAGACTTCAGCGAGTTGCATCTTTTAGATAAAATTGCTGAGCGAGTACCAAAACCCCGATTCCTGACACTGAATCAATCACAGCGAATGATGTCGTCATTAGAACAAAAAATCACAATGTAAAAACTGGTTGGCACAAAAGAGGGCAGAGTGGATGAACAACGGCAAAGTAAGAATTTACGAATTATCACGGGAACTAAATTTGGATAATAAAGACATCTTGGCAGTATGCGAGCGGCTCAATATTTCAGTCAAGAGCCACAGCAGCACAATTACAGAATCCGAAGCAGAGCGCATTCGCAAAACGGCGGAAAAATACGTAGCCAGTAGCCACTCTTCCCCCGGCAAGCCAGCTCCACCCGAAAGAGCAGCAGCGCCATCTAGAGAATCTGGCCCTCACCCTAACGACCAACAAAAAAAGCAGCAAATTTTAGAAATACGCAGTCCAAAAGTACGGCCGGCTGGTGCTTCCTCCCAGCCTGCAGGCAACGAGGAGAACAAAAACCAGCCCGCGGCAACCGTGGCAACTCCTCCCAAGTCGCCTGCAGCTCAACAACTCCAGCCTCCAGCTAAACCGAATATCAATCGACCTGTACTGTCGAAGCCAAATGTCGCTGTCCCGGCGGCTCCGTCAGAAACAGCGTCAGAAACAGTGTCGGAAACAGTCTCGGAAACAGTCTCGGAAAATGTAGGTGCGATCGCCCCGGAAACAACCGCCCAGGCTCAGGCACCTACAGCACCTCAACCGCCGTCGGAAAAGGCTCCCGAACGCACCAAGCAACCGCCGATCGCCCCCCCTGCGCCGTCGGCCAAACTCACGTCGCCGCCAGTCAGAGGGGCATCCGAGTCGGCTAGCCGTACCCCACAAAATCTGGGAAACAAGCCGGTACTCAAACTTGCAAGAACCGAGCAAGACCAATCAGGACAGTCAGAAACTCTGGAAGCGCCGGCTAAACCGAGCCGCCCCAGCAGACCTACACCGGGAGGTACCGAATCCCGCGACGCGCAAAGACCGCGCCGGGAAGGCGCTGGTGGCCCAGTCAAAACTCCACTGGCCGATCGACCCCAGCCCGGTGGCCCGCGCCGGAGCCTTGCCCCCGCAACGTCAGCTACCGGGCTGCGTAGCCGCGGCGGTGACACCGGAGCCATAGGGGATGACACGGATGACAATGAAGAAGATAATACGCCGTTGCTGGAGATTCCTCTCCTCGAAAGGCCCTCCCTCCCTCGTCCTGCCAAAAAGACATCGGTCATTTGGGAAGAAGATGATGACGAAAACTCAGATGCTGCCAAAGCTGCCAAGGCAGTTAAGGCAAAACGTTCTCGCCTCAAACCCATAGACGAGGATGACGATGACTTAGAAAACGGCTTGGATCTGCCAGCACCAGTCACGGTCAGCCTGTCCCTAGCCCGCCCAGCTAAAGCCAAGGGACAAACAGCACCAAAGTCAACACCAACTCCGGGCGCACCCGGAAACAGTGGAAAAAATAAGAGACCGGGTCCTTCTCACGATAAAAGTTCTTCTTCAGGTTCGACCGGGGGACGCAGCAACCGGGGCAAAACAGCAGAAGCTAAGGTAGAACGTCCAGAAAAGCTGTATCTAAGCAGGCCGATGACCGTTCAGGAACTAGCAGTTACTCTGGCTGTTCCGGAAACCGAAATTATTAAGCGGCTGTTCTCTAAAGGCATTGCGGTCAACATTACCGAAACCCTGGACATTCCAGCGGTGAGGATGGTAGCCGAAGAAATGGGCGTAGAGGTGGAAACCCCAGAAAAAGTAGCCCCAGCTATCAAAGTGATCGAGATGCTGGACGCAGCCGATTTGGAATACCTCGAACGCCGTCCGCCAGTGGTAACGATTATGGGACACGTGGATCACGGCAAAACTACCTTGCTCGACTCGATCCGCAAAACAAAGGTGGCTCAGGGAGAAGCTGGGGGTATTACCCAGCACATCGGTGCTTACCACGTAGATGTGGAACACGACGGCAAGAGCCAGCAGGTGGTATTTTTGGATACGCCCGGCCACGAAGCCTTTACAGCGATGCGGGCTCGGGGAACACGGGTTACGGACATCGCCATCTTGGTGGTGGCGGCCGACGACGGCGTGCGACCCCAGACAATTGAAGCGATCAGCCACGCGAAAGCGGCGAAAGTGCCAATAGTCGTGGCTATCAATAAAGTAGACAAGGAGGGTGCTCAGCCGGAACGGGTGAAGCAAGAGCTTACTGAGTACGGCTTGGTCGCAGATGACTGGGGCGGTGATGTCACGATGGTGCCAGTCAGCGCGATCCGAGGCGAAAACCTCGATACGCTGTTGGAAATGATTCTGACAGTCGCGGAAATGGAAGACCTCAACGCTAACCCGCACCGACCGGCTAAGGGTACTGTGATTGAAGCTCACCTCGACAAGGCAAGGGGGCCTGTGGCAACTCTGCTGGTGCAGAACGGCACTCTGCGAGTGGGCGATATTGTGGTCGCAGGCTCGGCTCTGGGCAAGGTGCGGGCAATGATCGATGACCGGGGCGATCGCGTAGAGCAAGCAACTCCATCCTTCGCGGTGGAAGTGCTAGGGCTGCGGGAAGTTCCTCGCGCCGGAGACGAGTTTGATGTCTTCGCAAACGAAAAAGAAGCAGCGGCGATCGCCTCTGGAAGAGCTACATCCCAACGAGATTCCCGCCTGCTGCAAGGCGGCCGGATCAGCCTCAGCGGCTTCTCTCAACAAGCTAAGGAAGGCGTTCTCAAGGAACTCAACTTGATCTTGAAGGCAGATGTCCAAGGCTCCCTCGAAGCAATTGTCGGCGCTCTGACTCAACTTCCTCAAAAAGAAGTTCAACTCCGACTGCTGCTATCTGCTCCTGGGGAAATTACAGAAACGGATATTGACCTGGCAGCAGCCAGCAATGCTGTGATTATCGGGTTCAATACTACTCTCGCCACCGAGGCTCGCCTCGCGGCTGACCAAGCGGGCGTAGACGTGCGGGAATACAGCATCATCTACAACCTCTTGGATGACATTCAAGGCGCGATGGAAGGTCTGCTGGAACCCGAACTGGTGGAAGAACCTTTGGGTCAAGTCGAAGTGCGCGCTGTCTTCGCGATCGGTCGCGGGGCTGTGGCTGGATGTATGGTACTCTCTGGCAAAGTCATCCGTAACTGCAAGGTGCGGGTGCGCCGCGGCAACAATGTCGTTTACGAAGGTGTCCTCGACTCCCTCAAACGGATGAAGGAAGATGCCAAGGAAGTCAATGCTGGCTTTGAATGCGGCATTTCCTTGAGCGGGTTTAGCGACTGGGCCGATGGGGATATTATTGAAGCCTACCGGATGGTTACTAAGCGCCGGACTCTATCTCAATAGTTTTGAGCTGTGAGTGTTGAGTTGGAAGAGAAGTTTTGGGTAAAGGCAACTAAATTGCCGATCGCTCGCCACTATAGCAATCCTAAATCAGTTTCAATAACTGGTTAACTGGTTCCCAAGCTCTGCCTGGGAACCAATGTCCAGAGGCTCTGCCTCGGCCCAGACTATGGAGGCAGAGCCTCCGGATATGCGTTACCAGGCTCTGCCTGGTAACGAGTATAATCATTTAGGATTGCTGTATTCTCTTCACTCAATACTCCCAAACTCATTACTGGCAACTTTTGTTT
>NZ_JANMZH010000549.1:0-3137 GCF_031383065.1 Microcoleus sp. OTE_8_concoct_300
CCAGGAACTCAAAGAAGTCCCGAACAATTTTTTTTCAATAATGAATGAACAAATGGAGTCATATTTTAATTGGGATCTCGGTAAAAAATGAGTAAGATTACTCATTGACAACAGTGTTTTTAGCTTAACTTGTGAGTAATGTCGTAGGAGCGTTTTTTGATATCTTCCCCTTCTGGAAAAATCCGGCGTTCCATTGGGCGCTTGAGCCGGTTAGCTTTGTTTTCTTCCAGAGTATGTAAATCGTCGAGACGACGCAGAAACAGCAGATAAGTAATCTGCTCGATGACTTCAAGGGGATTGGAGATACCACCGGACCAGAAGGCATCCCAGATTTTATCTATTTGGCTTTTTATTTCCCCAGATATCATATTGCGCTTTTTTGTCCCATAGATAATTCTAAAAATTAGGGCGAATATCAGTTTAGCTTGGATATGGTTTTGCTGGAGATATGCAGCCAAAATCTATCTGCTGCTTGTACTTCAGTTTGAAGGTTTGACCCTCTAGCTGCTGCTGAAGGTGATGGCGAGGGTGGGGGATTAGGTCAATGCGATGGCAACGCTGCATTTTCGGTTTTGCCCTCCTGGTGGAATATCTGGGGTACTGCTGGCATTTGGTGGCGATCGATCTTTCTTGACTCGCGGTAGCAGCCTACTTCCTGCCCAATGATGTTGAAGACTAATGCAGTGATAGTGATATAATAGCCGATCGTTAAGCAAAATAGGCGATCGTACAATTCTTTACGGCGACTGATAAAATAAAGATTCTTGCAGGAGAGTCGATCGAATTAAATAATTGATACTTCTTTACCTTATTGATTTTACCAACAAAAAAAATTATGCCAGACCAAATAACTAGCACAAATAATCAGTATATTTCTGAACCCAATCAGCATATCCAACAATACTTAGACTATTACTGTGAACTATCTCAGTCCCCTAAATTCGCTATCTTGCTTAAAGGGAAATGGGGTTGTGGCAAAACATGGTTTATAAATCAGTATCGTGAAAAATTAAAAACAAAAGGTAAAAAATCTTTATATATTAGCCTATATGGCATCACTAATTATTCAGAAATAGAAGACAGTCTTTTCAAACAATTGAATCCTTTGAATCATTTACTTGCATCTAAAGAGATGGTGATAGTGGGTAAAATCTGTAAAGGTTTACTAAAAGGCGCATTAAAAATTGATTTAGACAATGATGGTCAAGAAGATGGAAGATGGAGTTTTTCTATTCCAGATATAGACATAGATAAAAAATTTAAGGATTCTCAATTTAGCCTTTTAATATTTGATGACTTAGAACGTTGTAGCATAAACATTGAAAATATATTGGGATATATCAATGATTTTGTAGATTCCCAAGACTTAAAAGTAGTCATAATTGCCAATGAAGATGAAATAAATAACGATCGAGACAAACAAGAAAAATACAACAAAACCAAGGAAAAACTAATTGGGAAAACTTTTGATGTTTTTCCTGATTTGTCAGGGGCATTACATACAACCATCAATCAAATATCTAATTCGCAAGTCAAAGAAATTTTGACAAAAAACTTGGCTCTCCTTCAAGAGTTGTACCTGCAAGCAGAATGTAAAAATTTAAGAATTTTGAACCAAGTAATCTTAGATTTTCAACGAATCTTTGAAGGCTTACCAGAAAAAGCTCAGAATAAATCAAAATTAGTAGAAGAAGTCTTAGAACTATTAATAATTTTTTCTATTGAAATTGCTTGTGCAAGACTTCATCCCCAAGAAATTAGTCGAATAGATCAGGAGTTAGCTAAAGAAATTATGTCAGAGATAAGGCGCAATAATCATAGTAATTTAACAGAAAAGAATAATGCCAATACTGAAAATACTGAACATAAAGATTCTATATTCAAAAAGTATCAAAAGCTTTATAACTCCTATTACTTTAGTGGATTACGAGCTTTTTATGGAGTGTACCCAAGCTTATTATGGTGGGAAGCTTTTTTTGACAAAGGTCTGATCGATCGGCAATATTTTGAAGAATCACTGCCAAATTCCAAATTTTTCCAAGAGGAAAACGCACCCAATTGGATGAAATTGTTGCGTTATACTATGCTTACCGATCGAGAATTCGATAAAACACTTGATCTAGTTAAATCAGAGTATCTGAATAGGGCTTTTGAAGATATCGGAATAATCAAGCATATTACCGGATTATTCTTACTATTTTCTGATATTAAGGTATACGACAAGGACAAAAAATCTATTATTGATGAAGCTAAAGAATATATTGATCAACTAAAGAATTCTGGCAGGCTAGATACAGAGTATCGTTCTAATCCATTCGGAGATGTTTATATGAGTATTGAATTTAACAGTAAAGACGATCCAGGCTTTAAAGAATTTGATAATTATATTAAGCAATGTCAAGAAGAGGTAAGGATTCAAAATATACCCAATGAAGCTAAAAAGATACTAGATATGATGCAAAATAACATCGCTATGTTTCAACATACAATATTTTTTAATGCTGGCAGCAATTTCGATAGTTTAGGGCAAAAATCTTATTATGATTATCCCATCTTGAAATATTTACCTCCCGAAGATTTTATAAAAACATTTTTGATATTGCCTTATCAGGATATGGGCTATATTTTTTATTGTCTAAGAAACAGATATAGCAGCCCAAATTTTGCAAAAAATTTAGTTGATGAGCTAGATTTTTTGAAGAAGATTCAAAGTTTATTACTAGCAGAAATTTCTCAAAAAACAGGAAAAATTAGCGGATACTTATTAAGTTCTCTCAATAAAGAATACTTAGAAGCAATAATTAGTAATCTCGAACAAGTAGAACAACCTCTTTAAGGGTATTGACTGCGCCGTCTGTCAATCGCCCATCAAAAAACACCAGCATTGGTTATTTTCTCGCCTAAGCGCACGACGACGCCTTTTGTGGGAAAATATTTAAGATAGGTGGCGATCGTTCCTAGCATTCGCGATCGGGAAATTTATCACTCAAACTCTTATCGAAATAATACTGACACCAAAATTCTGCTACCTCCAACAACATGGGTATTGATTCAGCCACGATACCTGAACCAGACTGCAAACCATAACGCTCTACATATTCTCTAGCTAGTTTGTAAGCCCAATAGGGAAAATCTGT
>NZ_JANMZH010000591.1:0-1264 GCF_031383065.1 Microcoleus sp. OTE_8_concoct_300
TTCACAAAGCCTGTCACAAGCACATACATACAGGCAAACGCTCTGAGGTTTTGGAGGCTTGAGCCGGATGATGGGAAACTGTCAAGTCCGGTTCTTAGGGGAGGAGGACGCGGCGACGTGTTCCTCCTTACCCGACAAAAATACGGCGGGTGTAGACGGAATCAAATCTCTATCCCCAAAGCAACGTATGAATCTTGTAGGTAAGTTAAAGTTGACCAATAAGGTGAAACCAACTCGTAGAGTTAATATCCCCAAACCGGGTTCAACTGAAACTAGACCATTAGGAATACCCACAATAAACGACCGTGCATTACAAGCGTTAGTCAAGCTAGCGTTAGAACCAGAATGGGAGGCTAAATTCGAGCCAAACAGTTATGGTTTTAGACCAGGACGTTCCTGTCACGACGCAATCGAAGCAATATATACTAGCATCAATAAGAAACCCAAATATGTACTTGATGCCGATATCTCAAAATGCTTCGACCGTATAGACCACAAAGCTTTAATCTCCAAAATAAGTACATACCCTACCTTAAACCGACAGCTTAAAGCATGGCTCAAAGCAGGGTATTGTGACCAGGGTTCTTTATTCCCCACTAATGATGGTACACCACAAGGCGGAGTCATTTCTCCGTTACTTGCGAACATTGCCCTGCATGGTATGGAAGAGAGAATCAAGCAATATGCGGAAACACTAAAAGGGAAAAAGCGAGATAATCGCCAAGCCTTAAGTTTAATCCGATATGCCGATGATTTCGTGATCATCCATAAGGATTTAAACGTAGTCAAGGAATGTCAAGAGATAATAGCTAACTGGTTGAGTGACATGGGACTGGAATTAAAACCAAGTAAAACAAAATTAACCCACACCCTCAATGAAATTAATGGAAATGTTGGGTTTGAGTTCTTAGGATTCCATATTCAACAACACAAAGTAGGAAACTACAGAAGTGCATATAGCTCCGAAGGAATCCCACTAGGTTTTAAAACATTAATCACACCCTCAAACACAAAAACCAAAGCTCATCTTGTCAAAATAGCTGAAGTAATAGACAACCATAAGAATGCACCTCAAGCTGCTCTAATTAGCAAGTTGAATCCTGTTATCAGAGGTTGGGCAAATTACAGGGTAAACGCATCTTAACTGGAACCCAAAATATGCTACAGTTAAATCCGACTAAATTTCAATGTAGTTTGTTGTAGTTTATGGGTGCTATCAATGGCAAGAGGTTTTAGTAAAGCTGTAACTTCCCAACAAAAACAA